>JAATGW010000429.1 GCA_015654495.1 Chitinophagales bacterium | reverse complement strand
TGATAAACCATGCATCCAGCGGATAATACAGGATAGGCTTATCGGTCCGCCAGCAATGCGGATATGAATGTTCATACTTTTCAATACGGAAGACTTTACTTTCTTTTTTCAGCTTTACACAGATGTCCACATTAACATCCACATAATCGGGATCGCTCTTATAATTCTTTACGAAACGACCACTGAATTCACCTACGCCATCCACAAACTTTCCCTGCCTGTCAACCAGCGTAAGAATTCCAAGTTTGTTGCGCTGCCCGGCTTTAAAGTCATCGGCACCAAAAGCAGGAGCCATATGCACAATACCAGTTCCATCTTCAGTTGTAACAAAATCACCTGTAATAATTCTGAAAGGTTTCGCATCCGGAGTTATCTCTGCAATCCTCTCTGGTGAATTGGCTTCAAAAGGAAGTAATTGGTCGTAAATAAGTCCTTCCAGTTCAGATCCTTTAAAAGTGGTTACTATTTTCCAGGGAAGTATTTTATCAGTTTCCTTATGATCAGCAAGGGAAAGATTGAGGCCCTCTTCTTTAAAATATTTAGGGATAAGTGCATTTGCAATTATTACAGAAGATGGAAGTCCGGTATAAGGATTAAAAGTCTTGATAAATGAATATTCCACATTAGGTCCAACAGCCAGACCCAGATTGGAAGGCAGGGTCCACGGAGTGGTTGTCCAGGCCATAATATAAACCTCACCAACTGGTTCTCCGGTAGTTTCTGCTTTTGCCGCTTCTGCTAACTTCTCAAAAATGGCATGGGCAGCATTAGGATTTCCGGCATTGGCAGACAGCCCCAACGGCAGATGGAACAGCGCGGTGGCACTTGTATCTTTTACATCTTTATAAGTTCCGGGCTGATTGAGCTCATGCGAACTGAGTCCTGTACCGGCTGCCGGTGAATAGGGCTGAATACTTACGCTTTCGTAGAGGTAGCCTTTCTTATACAGTTCTTTCAGGCACCACCAAAGTGATTCTATATAATTGTTCTCGAAAGTAACATATGGATTATCAAGGTCAACCCAATAGCCGATTTTCCGGGTCAGATCATCCCAGAGGTCTTTGTAGCGCAATACTGCTTCACGGCATTTGCGGTTATATTCTTCAACGGAAATTTTCTTCCCGATATCTTCCTTAGTAATACCAAGTTCTTTTTCAACACCAAGTTCAATAGGTAGACCATGGGTATCCCATCCACCTTTTCGCTCAACCTGAAAGCCCTGCATTGATTTATATCTGCAGATCAGGTCTTTAAGCGTACGGCCAATCACATGGTGAATGCCGGGCAAACCATTGGCACTGGGCGGTCCTTCATAAAAAATGAATGGTTTTGCGCCCTCTCTTATCTGCACACTCTTTTCAAATGCTTTTTCCTTTTCCCAGTTATTCAGTATTTCTTTTTCGAATGCGGGAAGGTTCAGCTGCTGAAACTCTTGATATCTGGCCTGCATAATTTTATAAAGTGGGCAAAGGTAGGCAAAATCGGCCTTGAATTACAGAGTTTTGCCTCTTGTATGTTCCGGTAACTTGTGACCGGCACTCATTGACCGGCTGCTCTTTCTCCTGGCTTCAGGCTTACTGCTCTGAACTTAAAAAGTGCATGAAAGTACTTTTCAATTATTTTCACAAGGATGACTTTTTATACGTTTTCGCAGCTTCCGCATGTCATACTGTTTCTGTTACAACTATAAATGAATCATTGACAATTCTTTACCATGACCGCCAGATTGTCGGGGATTATTTACGGTTTTTCAAACTGACCTTCGTTAACATTTTTTTTATACTATTCGCTTTACAGGCCCGTTTATGCTGATATTCCAGCCGTTTTATATATGGAATGAGTTATCCACAGAAACGACGGTTTGGCATAGTTTGTGAAAAAGATGAGAGTAAATCCAATCATCCTATTTGAATCACTTCCAATACTCAAGAATTATGAAAAATTCAACCGGCAAACTGATTGCGAAGTTAATCGCAGCCATCCCAGGTGCAGCATTTTTTGGAAATTTTCAGGCTCCAAAATCTCCTCAGGCTCAACGAAAGTCAGTACTACAACTTGACCGGGAAGAAAATCTAAATAGAATTTTTCAGGTCCGATACAGAATCCAGCATTTATAACAGGTCCGGAAAGGACTATAACATATCGAAGTTTTTCCAGGGTTTAGGGATTAGGGATGGAGGGGAGCATTATTGCTCCTCTTCACATTTAGACCTCGCAGGTTTTATTCAAAACGTGTAAAATTCATCGCTTATAATAAAACCTGCGAGGTCTGTTAGGTTCAACGCATTAACAGTTCACAAGGCTTTAGTCCCGTATGCTTTTTAAATGCGGTGGAGAAATGGGAAATAGAGGAATAACCCAGTAATGCCGAAACTTCGGAAACAGTTTTTCCTTTTTCATAAAGTAGAAATCGCGCGTGCTCCATGCGTTGATCCTGATAAAAATCAAAAATAGTAGACCCGAACATTACCTTAAATCCTTTTTTAAGGTAACATTCATTGATACCTGCTTTCCGGCTTAATTCCCTTATGGTTATCGGATCGCCGATATGTTCAAGAAGAATTTCGCGCGCAAGCATTATTTTATCACGGTCATTGTGATTAGAGAGGAATTTACACGCGGGAACTTCTTCTTCCTGGGGTTCATCTCCTAAAATACCTTCCAGGGCGTATAAAAGCAGAATCTGCGTTTGGGCATTTACATAAATGTTCTCCAGCGTGTCCGTGTAGTTATTTCCAAGAAAAGTTTCCAGTGTTAACCGGATTTTGGCATTAATCGGGATAACCCTGGTGAAAGAGTGTTTATGTTTGAAATTCAGGAGTTCAAGCGTCGGTGTTTTTTTCCGCTGACCTTTTACAAGATGGGCCAGGTGTTCAGGTTCGAACCGGAAACTAACCACATCCAGCACAGGCAGCCTCACTTCACATTTTTTTTCTTTCCCATCACGGCATGCCTCACACGCAGCATCATTTTCATGACACCAGCTCATACCGGCAATGCAGAATTTCAATTCCAGAAAATGACCATTTTCGGTGCTGTCCGGATAATGATATACCAGCTCGCCTGTATCTTCCACCACCCAATGAGACAATTTATGATACCGGCGGATCTGGTATTGCCAGGTTCCGGGAATTTGTTTTTCTTTCTTTGAAAGCAAAACAAATTCATCCACGATGATGGGTTGTTTGAGCGCCTGGCCAATAAGATCTGTGGATTCCGACATAGAAAGTACAAATGTACATTGTATTGTGTTTCGGCCTTTATTTCACTATCCCGCAGGACATTGAAATTGTGGAAATAATCTTTAAAAAGAGGCGGTTTTTAACGCATTAAAATTGCCGCTCAGCCTCAATTTCGTTAACTTTGCCCACTTCGCAGATTGCATTAAAAAACAACTGATTTGTGACGATTGTATGACAACAGAAATTAATGAAATGCTGACCATCCCCAGTAATGGATATGGAGCGGATAGTATTCAGGTTTTAGAAGGTTTGGAAGCCGTACGAAAACGTCCGGCCATGTATATCGGAGATATTGGAATGAAGGGGCTTCATCACCTCGTTTATGAGGTTGTGGACAACTCGATTGATGAAGCGCTTGCTGGCTATTGTGATGATATCAGGGTAATTATACATGAAGATAATAGTATAACAGTTACGGATAACGGAAGAGGCATCCCTACTGGCATCAACGTGAAAATGGGTAAGAGTGCGCTCGAAGTTGTTATGACTGTTTTGCACGCGGGTGGTAAGTTTGATAAAAATACCTACAAGGTTTCCGGTGGTTTGCATGGTGTTGGTGTGAGTTGTGTAAATGCGCTGAGTGCAGTTTTGCATGTAACGGTTGAACGCGATGGCAGCATATTTGAACAGGAGTACCATACCGGCGTTCCACAGTACCCGGTACGCGAAATAGGGAAAAGCAACAGAACCGGAACAACCGTAAGATTCTGGCCTGATACGGATATTTTTACATCCATTGTCTACATTAAGGATATTCTGGAAGGCCGCTTACGTGAACTTTCCTATCTGAACAAGAAAATCAGGATAACCCTGACCGATGAAAGAGAGAAAGATGATAACGGCAATGTATATGTAAAAGAATTCTACAGTGAGGGCGGCATTGTGGAATTTGTGGAAATGCTTGACCAGAATGGCAAACGCAGTCCGCTGATTCCAAAAGTTATTTATGTTGAAACACATGATACGGACACCAATGTGGCTGTGGAAGTCGCTTTGACTTATAACGATTCCTATAGCGAGCATATCTTTTCATATGTAAACAATATTAATACGATTGAGGGTGGTACACATGTTGCAGGCTTCCGGAAGGCGATTACCCGTGTGTTTCAGCAGTACGGGAAGAAAGAGGGTATGTTTGAGAAGTCGAAGGTTGAGGTAGAGGGCGATGACTTTAGGGAGGGCTTAAGCGCAATTATTTCAATTAAGGTTCCCGAGCCGCAGTTTGAAGGTCAAACCAAAACCAAACTCGGCAACTCGGAAGTAATTGGAATAGTCGATACTTCAGTATCAAGGGCTCTGACGGCTTATCTTGAAGAGAATCCGAGAGATGCTAAAAATATCATCAGTAAAATAATACTTGCTGCACAGGCAAGGGCAGCGGCGCGGAAGGCAAGGGAGCTTGTTCAGCGTAAAACGGTGCTGACCGGTGGGGGAATGCCAGGTAAGCTATCTGATTGCTCAGAGAGAGATCCTAAAAAATCGGAGCTTTTTCTTGTTGAGGGTGATTCAGCAGGTGGTACAGCGAAGCAGGGACGGGATCGTAATTTCCAGGCCATTCTTCCACTCAGAGGTAAGATTCTGAACGTAGAAAAAGCTATGGAACACCGGATCTATGATAACGAGGAAATCCGGAACATGTTCACGGCACTCGGTGTAAAAATTGGTACCGTTGAAGACCCGAAAGCGCTGGATATCTCAAAACTCCGCTATCATAAACTCATCATTATGACTGATGCGGATGTTGACGGAAGCCATATTGCCACTCTTATTCTGACCTTTATTTTCAGATATATGAAAGAACTGGTAGAACAGGGTTATGTTTATATCGCGCAACCACCACTCTACCTGGTGAAAAAAGGTAAGGAACAACAGTATGCCTGGACTGAAGAACAAAGGCGGAACTTTGTTGATAAGATTAGCGGTGGAAAAGAAGACAGTGTTACAGTGCAGCGGTACAAAGGTTTGGGAGAAATGAATGCACAGCAACTTTGGGACACGACAATGAATCCTCTGACCCGGACGCTCAAACAGGTTTCCATCGACAGTGCTGCAGAAGCTGACCGTATCTTTAGCATGCTGATGGGCGATGAAGTGGCGCCACGCAGGGAATTCATTGAGTCACATGCCAAATATGCAAACCTCGATATTTAAACAAAAGAAGTAAAACTGATAAATTCAATCATCATGTCAAATTCAAACATGCTTACAGCCTACAACGTAAAAACAAAAGAAAAAAATGTTCCAATCCTGGACGCTGTTGTCAGCCGTACTGCAAAAGGCGGTTATATCGCACAGGGAAATGATGGAAAAGGAAATAAACTTACCGCATTATTGAGTGAAGCAAAAGCACTTGCCGCAATTGAAGCTGGTGTTGCTAAGAAAAACTGGTAATTCTTTATACCTTTATAACGGACAGGCTATTCTGTGAAACATCATTGTTCAGGGGATAGCCTGTTTTGATTTTTTCTGATCCGGTCTAATTTTGTTGCGAACCCAACAGGAACCACCTGGTTTTCAGGCCGCCTGTTCATAATTGCTGTATATGAAAAAAATAATCTCCGCAGTTTCAGTTTCTCTGCTGCTGGTACTTTCGGGTTGCTTTGACATCAGGGAAGAGATCTTTCTCGAAAAAAACGGTTCGGGAAGATACACTTCCACGATTGACATGAGCCAGCTAAAGGAAATGCTGACTGCCCTGAAATCGATGATGCCTGACAGCTCGGGTGGCGGAGGAAAAGATGAATTTTCAGAACTTAACTCGCTTGACTCCCTGCAGCAGCTATGGAAAGATATTGATCAGGTGCCTGGAATTACGGATGTAAAAAGGGAAAAAAAGGATGATATGGTTTTCCAGGTCTCATTTCGTTTTGCCGACATTAACGCCCTTAACACGGCAATGACTAAACGAAATAAAAATGAGGACCCTGAAAAAATTGTTTCGGGAGATTTTTATTCTTTCTCCAAAGGAAATTTTGCCTGCAATGATACAAGTTTTGGTGGTCTGAACGATGTTATGAAAGGGATGAATTCAGGTGCTGAAGGTGGTAGTGACTCGACCGCGATGGCTTTGAATATGATGAAGGGCTTTATGGGTGATATGAAATACACCAGCATCTATCACCTGCCAGGAAAGGTGAGCAGTTATTCAAATAAAGAAGCAAAGCTTTCTGAAGATGGGAAAACACTTACACTTGAAATAAATTTCAGTGATACAGAAAAGCCTCAGTCGCTGAAGAACAACATTCAATACAAGAAATAATAATCAGGTATAGTTTCTGCCATGCCCCGTACCCTGCCGCAACTTCTCAGCCTCTTTATATGTTTCGCTTTAAATATTCACTCTGGAAATGCCCAGGTCAGCAATCCCTATTTTCTAAACGGAAGTGCCACTCAGGATAATTGTAATTGCTATACTTTAACCAGGGAATCGCTGAATCAATCCGGTTCAGTCTGGAATATATATAAGATTGACCTGAATGAACCCTTCGATTTTAAATTCAGTGTGTCTCTTGGCTCTTTTGATGCTACAGGTGCAGACGGGATAGCTTTCGTGTTACAGCCGATCAGTACCAATATTGGTACCACCGGAGAGGGTCTTGGATTTGGAGGAGTTATTCCTTCCATCGGTGTAACAATTGATACCTGGCAGAACACAAATCACAACGATCCTGAATTTGATCATATATCCATTCAGCGAGATGGAAACCTCGACCATAATACTGCTAATAATCTGGCCGGACCAGTTACTGCATTATACAACAGCCAGAATATTGAGGACGGCCGGTGGCATATGTTACGTATTGTCTGGAACCCTTCTGCAAAAACACTGAAAGCCTATATGGACGATGTTGAAAGGGTCAGTACAAATATTGACCTTATCAATCAGGTATTTAAAGGTGATCCCATGGTATTCTGGGGCTTTTCAGCTTCAACAGGCGGCTCAACAAATCTGCAACGTTTCTGCACGGCATTAAATCCGGGCATCGGAAGCCTGAACAATGTAAAAACATGTTTCGGAACACCTATTCAATTCACTGACAGCAGTACTTCGTTCGGAAAGATTGTGAAATGGTTTTGGGACCTCGGCGATGGAACAAAAGACACATTGCAGCAAATTACTCCGCACTATTACGCGGCTCCGGGTATCTACACGGTAAAATTGAATATTCTCGGTAATAATGGATGTCTTTCCGATACATTTAGAATGAAAGTAACAGTTGGCTCAGATCCTGTTGCAACAATCGGATACCAGCCCGCTTATCTCTGTGAGGGAAGGCCGATTCAACTGCTGGACTCATCACAACTGCAATACGGAACAATCAATAACTGGAACTGGACAGCCGCTAATACTAGCTATTCCACACAAAATCTGACCTTGCCCCAGGGTTTATCTTCGGGTCTGCATTCTGTGAGTCTACAGGTAAAAACTGTTGAAGGCTGTGT
>JAATGW010000007.1 GCA_015654495.1 Chitinophagales bacterium | reverse complement strand
TTGAAACCCGGCGCTATAGATTGCACCGGGCCTGACGGCCCTGAATAGTTTATAAAGCTTTATAATTTTCTAAAGTCATGAATAGCCAGGTTCGAAATTCTCAACGCCTGTTCGTGGTGCTATCAATTAGAATGGCTATAGAAATTTATATTTAAAGTTCACCTGGATAAGAAAGCTCAGGAGCGTCCTGTAAATGAAATTTGTTTCCCATTTTCAGAGAGGCACAAGGATAAAAATTGGGGGGACTATATCTTAATTCAAGAACAATTTAACTGTACAGGACGCTCCTAACCGGAGCGATAAATTTGTTTTCATCAGGACCGATATTGTCTACAAACAGGATGCTCCTGGCGGAGCAAATACAGGTCCCTGATAAGTTGGCTAACATTTAATTTTAAAGGGCGTTCTTGTCAGCGCTAATTGCAATTAACAATCATTACTGATATGCTAGAAGAATGCCATTCCGAAAACTAGATGCTCAAATAATATTTTACGACGCAAAAGCTTCTCACAACTGGTTTGAAAAGCATCTGTAATAAATAACAACAGGAGATTTTTCCGCTCCACAGGAGTGCCCCATTACAGGACGCTCCTAACCGGAGCGATAAATTTGTTTTCATCAGGACCGATATTGTCTACAAACAGGATGCTCCTGGCGGAGCAAATACAGGTCCCTGATAATTTGGCTAACATATAATTTTAAAGTGGGCTTTGTCAGCGCTAATTGCAATTGACGATCATCACTGAGATGTCAGCAGTATGCATTCCGAAAATCAGATAATATTTAACGATGCAAAAATTTCCCATGCTGGTTTGAAAAAGCCTGTTCAATAGATAACAACAGGAGACTTTTCCGCTCCGGCAGGAGCGCCCTGTTTGTAGCTTAGATTTCTTTGGGAATAATCTATTACCGATAACCGTCAATTTTAAATGTCAATGAAATCGAACAAATATTTATTGTCGTAGTCTACCTGAAACTTTTCAAGCAACTCCAAATATTCTTCTCTGAAGGTTTTCTTTTTGTGATGTATCTCCTGATTCAAAATATATTTAATCACTCGATCTATTTGTGACCGCGAATAGGAAAAACCCCCATATCCTTCCTGTCATGCGAACTTTCCACCCGACAAACGATGCTGATTTATAAACTCATTGCTTTCGTTTTTTATTTCCTTAACAAAATCGGGAATGTATTTCGTGGGATGATATCCCACAAATAAATGACAATGATCCGGCATGCAATGTATGGCCAGCATTTTGGCTTTGCGATTTCGAACAAGCCCGGTAATGTATTTATGAATTTCCTCTTTGTTTTGTTTAGGAATTAATGAATTTCTGAATTTGACTGCAAATACAAATTGGAGATAAATCTGATGATATGTGTTTGACATTACATTTCTTTATTGAAACAAATCTTGCTGATCACAAGGCTTTTTCCAAAAACAGGACTTGCTTTTTTTCTCCTGGATCGCGAGAAAATCACCGGTTAGATGGTTGAAATACCCCGATGCAACTGAGGTCGTTCCCAGGGCGACAAATTGCAACACCGTAAATTATTGTTTGCTGCAAACAGGATGCTCCGGATGGAGCAATTGGCTGTAGCCACCTTGCGATACTTTCGGATAGCCCCCGGGAGAGAATCTGGTAATACATCCGCGACTCTCAATCCCCAAAATCGTATCTTCCCTCTCAAACTTTTGTAAGCATATGAGAAAAACAACCCTCTCCCTCCTATTCTCGTTAGCCCTTCTTTCCTCCTTCGCCCAATCCGCCCCCACCAAAGATATCAACCGCCTAACCCCTCTCAACGAAACGTTAGCTCCACTCCGCTTCCTCGCTTCCGATGAACTCATGGGCCGCGCAACAACCCGCCCCGAGATCCATATTGCCGCACGCTATATCAGTGAATTGTTCCGGAGTTTTGGTCTGAAAGAAACACAGGGAACGCAGGATTATTTTCAGATTTTTAATCTTCCGTTTATTACTGCGCCGGCTGCAGGTTCATTTGTTGTTGGCAATAAGTCCTACACTTTTGGAAAAGATTTTGTACAGACCCGCGGTTCAGCGATTCAGTTATCGGCGCCCGTAGTCTTTGCCGGCTTCGGATCGACGGCAGATCTCACCAGCCTGGATGTAAAGGGCAAGATAGTAGTAACGAACATGGGAGAAAACGATTCAACACGGGTGATGGGCTTCCGCCGTTTTATGAATGAAAAACAAACGCGTTTGAAAGAACTCGGTGCCGTCGCGCTGATAGAAAGATTCCGGCAGCCCGCTGCAGAATGGGAAATGCCGCGGAATTATTTTAGCGGTCAACGCTCGCGCGATCCGCTGGATTCTTTGCTACCCGTTTTTTTAGTACATGATCCTGCAGGCGAGCTGTCAGCCAGAGTAAAAAATTCATCTGCTGGAACAATACAGGTAAGTGGTAATAATCCAATCAATATAACAGCAAAAAATGTGATCGGCTGGGTTGAAGGAACCGATCCGAAACTGAAAAATGAATTCATTGTTATTACTGCACATTATGATCATATCGGTGTAGCTTCTGTACCTAAAATGGAAGAAGGAAAGTTGGACAGTATCTACAATGGCGTCCGCGACAATGCGATCGGCGTTGCAGGCGTAATCAGTGCAGCCCGGTATTTTGCTCAGTACCCGGCAAAAAGATCCATTTTGTTTATTGCTTTTACGGGTGAGGAAATGGGATTATTGGGAAGCAGGTATTTTGCTGAACATCCAACCATTCCGCTGGATAAAATCGTGTACAATCTGAATATCGATAACGGCGGTTACAACGATACGGGTCGTGTAAACGTGATTGGTCTCGGAAGAACCTCCGCCGATGCCGATCTTAAAAAAGCAACTGCGGCATATGGACTCGCACTTTATGGTGATCCTGCACCGGAGCAAGGCCTTTTCGACCGGAGTGATAATGTAAGCTTGGCTGCAAAAGGAATTCCTGCACCGTCCTATGGTATGGGCGTTGCAAAACTGGATGCAAACATTATGAAACGTTATCACCAGCTCAGCGACGAAATCGGGGATGTCGACCTGAATTATATTTTGAAATATATCAGGTCCTATATCCTCGCCGCGAAATACATTGCCGATAATCCGGTGCAACCAACGTGGACAGCGGGTGATAAATATGAAGCGGCGTGGAAGAAGTTGTATTCTAAAGATTAATACAGGTTATACATTCTACGTTATATGTTCTACGTTGTACGTTTAACGTTGAACGTTAACAGCCGTGCACCGATTATTAATCCTAATCCGTTTGGTTTAGTGTTGTTTTTGAGAATCGGTTTTATTTTTCCTTTCCATCCAAAAAATATTTCAGGTATAGGCCCCGGTGAGTTGATGAATATGAAATCAGCGGGATTCTGGTTCTACTTGTTTTGGTTCGAATTTAGTTTGGGTAACAAAAGTGGAAACTTAAGTCAGACAAGAGTTTTTGCTCATTTTTCTCCACTCGCGCACTTGGCCATTTTTATCACCTGAGACAAAAAAAGTGACAATGAAATTATTGCCAAACAATTGCATACGCTCTGACATCAAGGTTTTTCCTATTAGGAAAAAAGAAGCAATTGAAACGGGTCCCTACCCTTTTATATGCCTTAAATTATGCCCTTACAAAAGTAATTTGTGCAATGGCAATTGTTAATCCTACCTCATATTGATAAGCATGATCCACGCTTCGTAATTTTTTATTCGTAATTTTTTTTCTTTTCTTACACTACTGGTACAAAATCCCGTTTTTCCCGATATTTTTCCCATTGACCGTTTTACCAGTACCCATACTTAAGATTCATTACATTATTCACATTGCTGAGCTCAGAATAGCAGCCATCTCATGGGCTGGCTGTTTTTATTACCAAAAACGCATTCCGTATTTCTTATTCAGAAATTCTTTTAAGAGGTGAAGGTTAATTAAAACTGTACCGAAAATAAAATAACCTCTGGATCCACCATTGTAATCATCTTCCTTTTCGGATTTGAATTCAAACTGATTTTTAACCCAAACCTCTCTGTTCTTATAATCGTGCGCTACACGCTCGCGAATTAACTTCGCTTTATAAGAAAGACCGGCTAATTGATACTTTATCGTATCCATGATGAATATAGAATCCGTTCTGTGAGAAGCTTTTAGAAATTCAATTTTCTCTAGTTGGTCGAGATATTTATGAATCATGTTATGATTAATGTCGCCATACTCCATGGTAGAGTCAGTATTAAATTTTCCACGATCAAAAAAGCGATTCATGTTCAGGTAAGCTTCAATCGATGCCATGTATTCATTTAGCTCTCTCTGTGTAAAGACTGCTGCGCTGTCGATCTTTTCAAATTCTTCCCGATTGAGTCGCAGGTTGGTCTCAAAAATTTCAAATGAAACGGCATTCGTTTTATTAAACAGATAAAGCATATAACTTTCTTCCATCAAATCAATTTCCCTTTTCATATCATCCGCTTTTCCCTGGCACCACCAGGCAACAACAAGACAAACGGAACCAGCAATAAAGAAAATATTGTTTTTAACCGCATGGGCGATGTTCTTTCGCAAACTGCTTTTTATTTCTGACATAGTTTTGCTTATTTCGATTTTGCCAGTTCAACCTGCTCCCGGGATTTTGGTAAACTTACCAAAAGATGAAATAAGTATTGAAAATCAAACATGTAACGCTTCACTAATTTTGGTAATTAAAAAAAAGCCGGCCATTTCTGACCGGGCAACCAAAACCAACAGAGAAAGACTTATAGTCCGACTGACTGCAACCAGTTGGAGGTTTCGAATGAGGAGCGTACGGCAGTTTTATTCAGGATGAATGGGGATATTTTAGTTAAGCAAAGACAAGCTGTCGAGAGAGCCAGATTCATGCGGAAAAAAGAAAAGTCAGAGTACCATAGTGCACATCGAAGTTTGAGCTGAATCAAAAATTCTTAATGACTACAAAACTACAGGATGTTCATTCAGATTGGGATTCGGCATGGCCCTTGTTTCTTTGCTATCCCAGATTTACGCAGGATGTAATCAAAAAAATAGTCTATTGAGAAATGATAAAATCCAAAGTAGTGACATAATAACCGAAGTTGAAATGGAACGAAGGCGGTGCAATCAACAGATAATGACCTGACCACTACTTACTACCTGTCTTCAAATATTTGTCAAATTTTTTTTATCCAAGATTAAACGCAATCCAGATAGTGCTTTTGATAATTTGAAGTAGATTAGGCGCACAAAATCCGACACAGTATCATTAAGATCTATTTCTTTATTTTCTTTTGATCCTGTCCCCATTTATATATCATCTCAAGAGCAGGGATCAAACTTCTCCCATCATCTGTTAAGTTGTACTCTACTCTCGGAGGAATTTCCGGGTAAATTTTGCGCGTGAGCAAACCATCTTGTTCAAGTTCTTTTATTTGCTGGGAGAGCATTTTATCGGTAATAGATGGTATGCGCTTTTTAAGCAAGCTGAAACGGTTTTCATTCTGACTGATATAGGCAAGGATTATAATTTTCCATTTACCGTCAATTTTTTTCATGGCGACCTGCATGGGACATTGGCTTAGTAATCTTTTGTCATTTATGGATGCCGTTGAGCTTTCTTTTCTCATTACTTTCCTTTTGGTAAGTATAGAACAATTTTGTTAGTTCTTAATTTTTCTAAAGTTAGTATCTAGTTTTGCATTGTCAATAGAGTGACTAAAATGAAACTTCATATCTCAAATTTTTTTTGGAACTGCCTTACCAATAATTCTTAAATCAGTTAAATGGAAAAGATAATTGAACCAGGCTTCGGCTTGTCTTACGCAGTGAGCTCCGCAACCCGAAAGGGAGTAACCCGTGATTTGCCTCACGGGCCAGAGGATCTTCAGTGGGTAGCTAATACATCGACATTAATCTATGGTACACACGAAGCAGTGCTTGTCGATACCTTTATTTCGATTTCCCAAAACGATCAATTGGTAGAATGGGTTAAATCGTTCAACCGAAAATTGACCCATATCTACATCACCCATGGTCATGGGGATCACTGGTTTGGAATCGGGCAGCTTCTTAAAGCTTTTCCCGGAGCCGTTGCCGTTGGAACAGCATCGACAGTTGCAGACGCACCGATTAACGACCAGCCGCTCTGGAGGGAAAATTTTTGGGAGAAGCTTTTCCCAGGAGAAATACCTGCAAGTGTATATCCCGTTGTACTGGATGATGACTTTATTGATCTGGAGGGGCATCGTCTCGAAATCATCAACACCGGTCATACGGACACTGCTCATTCAACAAGTCTTTGGGTTCCGGATCTTCGTCTCGTTGTTGCAGGCGATGTGGTTTACAATCATACACATCCTTTCACAGGGGAAACCACAACCGAATCACGGGAGCACTGGGCAAAAGCAGCGGAAAATCTGAGAGCATTAAACCCTGTTGCTGTAGTTTCAGGGCATAAGCAGCCCAATCTTCCTGATGACCCGGAGACCATCACACTAACAGCAGCTTATCTTCGCGACTTCAATCGTATCGAAGCTGAAACCACAACAGCTTTGGAGCTTTATGATAAAATGCTTGATTTATATCCACGCTGGGCAAACCCCGGATCATTATGGGGAGGTGCAAAGGCCGCGAAACAGGTTCAACGTTGAACGTTCAACGTTAGGTACTGTTATCTGCAATGTTTTTGAACCGCAATATTATTAGTTTACAATGAACAAATAATTATTTAGGTGGAGGTGGAGGTAACATTCCCTTACGTGAAGCCTGGAACATCAGGTTAACTTTTCCTGCTTTATCAAAGCCCCAGGTTTCCTGCAGACTTACTGTATCTTTTTTCCCTTTACTGTCTATCGGAAACTCTACGCCCCAGACAGCCACAAAGTTTTCATCTTTATCTGTACTTCTCACAGCAAAAATTGCTTCAACCTTTGAGTCTACACTTTTAAACGAATTGCGGTATCCCTGCATAGCTTTTATTAAGCTGTCCTTCGGCCCTGTCATGGCTGATCCATCCGCCATAAAAAAAGAAACCGTATCTGCAAAATGAGGGCTGCTTTTCGAAAGATCCCCATCTTGAAATTCCTTCCATAAAGCAAGGACAGTTTCAGTATTTTTAGCAGAATCCATAACAAATGAAGCAGAATACTCTGGAGTGTAACCATGCATTTCTGTTGGTGTCATCGCCTTTACTTCAGCAGGAGGGGCTGTTTCTTCCGGAGCGGATTTACTGTTGTTACAGGCAAACAATGTAATCGTAAAAGTTGCTGCAAGGATTTTTTTCATATTATAATTGTTAGGTGTAAAGGTGTTGGGGTGTTCCGTAAAGCCGGTTATACTTGACTGCCAGCTGCTAAAAGATAGGTTTATTTTTGGATTCTGAAGAAAGTTTTCCAGGGAAAATGAATTACCCGGGCTGAACTCCCGGGTAAGAAAAATAATCAACTTGTCATAATGAGCCCTCTTCAAATGGTTTGAAAAAAGATGATCATCGTTCCGGTGTGAAATTCGTAACGGGTAGTGATGACGGAACACAAACCGACGGTGAATTAATTCAGTATCCGGCAGCACTGCAGGTCAATAAATTTGTTCCGTCAACTTTCATTCAAACATCAGCAAATCAATATATGGCCTGTATGCATCCGGGTGTGGACGGTTATCATAAGGATTCTGAACTGGTTATTGTACAGGTTGATTTTTAACAGGGGATAAACTGCCTGATATTTATTTCCGTTTTGTATCGCTGGCTGGTTTTTATTCCTGCAACTCAACATAAAAAAAACGGAAAATGAAAAATGCCTGCTTTCCTGTTTTCTGTTTACATCGACTTATTTATTAACTTAAGGAACAAAAGAAAGTTAATGGCGACAACCAATAAAACCACCGCAACCGGTGTTGATGTGACGGCCTTCATCAACAGTTATGTTGACAATGAACAAAAACGGGCAGATAGCTATACACTGATCAAACTCATGCGGGAATGGTCAGGATTTGATCCGCACATGTGGGGCCCGACCATCATCGGCTTTGGATCCTATCATTACAAATATGCCAGTGGTCATGAAGGAGATGCTCCGATCCTCGGATTCTCACCACGCAAGGCTGAGTTTTCTCTCTATGTGTATTCCAAAACAGAGGAAAGTGATCAACTGCTCAAGCAGCTGGGAAAATTCAAAATGGGAAAGATGTGTATTTATGTAAAAAAACTGGCAGACATCAATATAGACACGCTTGAAAAATTGTGCAAAGCCAGTATCACTTACGTGAACGAACATCACGAGTGTGCGTGCAGAACCTATTAAAC
>JAATGW010000522.1 GCA_015654495.1 Chitinophagales bacterium | reverse complement strand
TTATTGCTTCGGTACCATGCGCATGAGCACAGGTTTTTCTCCCCCACATTTTGGCTTCCGTAACAATGGCATTCATTTCTTCCTGTGTGAATTGCGGATTTCCCACACTTTCTTCTTCGCTCAATACGCCGGCTCCGGCTCCGAATTTAATCAGATCAGCCCCGTATTTTATATTATAACGAACAAGTTTCCGGAGTTCTTCAACACCATTGGCAACACCGCTCATTTCGGGCGGAAATTTAGAATCAAGGAACGGTGAAAATCCATTCAAATCACCATGACTTCCGGTAGATCCGATAAACGTAGTTGCACAGAGTATTCTCGGTCCTTCTATAGTTCCTTTGTTGATGGCATTACGCAATGATACATCGAGGAAAGCCTGAGAGCCTACATCGCGGATTGTAGTGAAACCGGCTTCCAGCGTGCGTTTTG
Source organism: Chitinophagales bacterium (assembly GCA_015654495.1). Lineage (GTDB taxonomy): Bacteria > Bacteroidota > Bacteroidia > Chitinophagales > Chitinophagaceae > Pollutibacter. The sequence goes on along the minus strand of JAATGW010000522.1, from coordinate 18,607 downwards.
CATAGAGATGCGCTTTAACCGCCATATCAATTACTGATTCTCTGAACATCATTGCATAGTAATCGCCATCCGGCTGAAATGTAATATGCGTATGGCAGTCTATCAAACCCGGTAATACAGTTGCTTTGTTGAGATCAATAACTACTGCCTCTTTTGGAATGGACACGCCAGATCCTACAGCAGTAATAATGTCGTTAACGATCAGTATCACCTGATTTTCCAATATGCGGCCCGCTTCCGTATCTACGAGACGACCAGCTTTTATTGCGGTGACTTTTTTTGTTTGGGCATTGCCTGAACTGGAAAGAGCGAAAATCAGCAGGAATGTCAGAATTCTAAACATTGTTTAATTTTTTGCCGGGTGTAAATGAATTCGGTTATAAATGAATTCGTGAAAGTTAGTGGTAAAATAACTGTAATCATTTCAAAAATGCCGAATGATTTTTCGGTTCAGTTCTGTAGATCCGCTATCGATTAACAAAAACCCGAAAGAAAAAATTACAGCTTCTTATACATGATATAGGCATTTGTTAGTCCCAGTTCCTTATGATTAAATGCATCAGGAATTTCTCCAACAATCTGAAATCCTATTTTTTGCCAGAGCCTCACTGCCCTTTCATTAGTCTTCACAACGAAATTGAATTGCATGGCATAAAAACCCAGACGTTTTGCTTCGGCCAGAGAAAAAACGCACATGGCTTTTCCCACACCTTTTCCGGCAGCCCGTGAAGGAACCATATAACCGGCATTGGCAACATGAGATCCCAGACCAGGTTGATTATTTTTCATGAAGAATGTACCGACTATCTTACCATCTTCAACTGCAACATAGGAATATTTGTCTTCTGCATACCAGAATGCCAGCATTTCATCCTCTGATGAATCCGGTGCAAATGTGTAGGTATCGCCGGATGAAATCACTTCGTGAATAATCTCCCAGATTTCGTCTTTATCAACGGGAATGATTTTTCGAATTTCCATCATAAATTATTCCTGAATATTTACTTTATTAATGGATTGCCGCAATTAATATCAATTTAAATGGCAATTCCGCCTTGCTATTATTAAATTGGTTCAGTATATAAAGTATAAAGCCATCATTCCTGGTAACTGATTCTGTCACGAATCGTCATTGATTGTCTCAGGAATTTTAATTCCAGGACCGGGTTTTGCCTCTTACTACAAATGCATTCCTTCATAAATTTCAGCAACCGGCAATACAGCTCCAACAGACTCCAGTTTGAAGATACCATCCATTGATTTAAATTCTTCCAGTTCCCAGAATCCTGTATCATTTAGGCGAAAAGCCTCAATTTTAATTGATAGAGGATCAATAAGGATATATTCTTTTAAGGAAGGAATATCCCGGTACAATCTGAATTTTTCGCCGCGGTCATAGTTTTTTGTCGAAGGGGATAATATTTCAAAAATTACTGTCGGCTGTATAATTGAATCTTCATCCACTTCCGCTAATAGAACATCTCCGCACACAATAGATAAATCCGGATAAGTAAACAAGCTGTTCTCAGGAATATGTATCCGCATATCACTACCATATGGCTGACATGCAGTTCCTTTCAATTGAGGGAAAAGACCACCAAATACGTTGGAGAAGATTTTATTATGCCGGTTTCCCGCCCCTGACATGGCCAATAACTCTCCATGGCCTCCCATAGCGAATACTTCGCCCTGATAATATTCATGCTTTTCAGGCGAGACTTTCTCCCAGTCAAGGTATTCTTCTATAGTGAGCTTTTTCCTGCCATATACCGCTATCGGTTCCCTTATTTCCATCCAACAAATCTACGAACTACATCCATCGTTATTCGGTAACTAAACGCTTATCATCATTGTATTTCAATTAGCATGTTGAAAGAACGCTGATTATCTTTGTTAATCTTCGGCTAACATGAATTTTTGATATGTCCCCTCTTCGCAGATAAAAAATGTTTTTTATAAGGGCCCGAATGAGAAATTCATTCATAGCTTCTGCGGCATTCAGAATACATCGGCCAATAATATAAAATGGCTGTTAGTTACCAGCTAATCGCGGCGTTTTACCCCGATCTGAATTCAGCGCTTAACCTGCAGTACCTCGGGCCGTTCACCATTTCATTTTTTTCAGGCTTTTATCCATACCGATAAAAATCCTGTCCCCGTAAATAATCACAGGTCTCCGCAGAAATGTATATTCTTCGAGTATATATTTCCGGTAGTCTTCTTCTGTCAGCTCTTTTTCATGAAGTCCCCAGCCTCTGAATTTAAGTGCTCTCTTGCTGAATAATTTTGCATAGCTACCTGCAAGCCTGTACATTTCATTTATCTGATCTTCCGTAATTTTTTCAGTTTTGATGTCCTGGAATTCAAAGCCTTTCTTATCCAGTTCATACTCTTTTACTATTGCAAGGCTGGTGGTACAGTAGGGCAACCAATAAATTCTTTTCATTCCGGAAAAATACATTCAGCAAGGGAAAAGAACCCTTTGAAATTGAAAATAAATTGCCGGGGGTCAGCTGGTGACTGGCGAAAACGGTGAAGGTTTCGAAATAATCCCGGATCTGTAATAATTTACACTACCTGCCGACTAACGGGGGTCAGCTGAATAGAATTGAAACCAAACGACACACAATCTGAGTTTCTTCAATTGCTGGAAAGTCATAAAGGACTAATCCATAAAGTATGTAGTGTGTACTGCTGGAACAGCCGGGACAAGGAAGACCTGTTTCAGGAAATCGTAATTCAGTTATGGAAAGCCTGGCCGGGCTTTCGCGGTGAATCCAGATTCAGCACCTGGATGTACCGTATTGCAATCAATACTGCTATCTCCGGATTAAGGCGCAGGAAAAGCCATATGATATATATGGAACCAGCAGAATTGCCGGCAGAAATAAAAGACGATTCGGATGCTTCTGAAAAAGAAGAAAGACTGCAACAGCTTTACACAGCTATCAGGCAATTATCAGAACTGGAACGGGCTATTATAATGCTTTATCTCGAGGATAAGAATTATGAAGAGATCGAGGAGATTATGGGAATCAATCAGAATAATCTGCGGGTAAAAATGAACCGCATCAGGGAAAAACTACGTAAACTACTAAAACAATCCACATATGGATCTTGAGGAGCTGAAAGATCTATGGCAGCAGGAAAAACAGTCTGATGCTTCGGGTGAACAACACCTGAAAGATATGCTGGCAGCAAAATCGAAGAGTCCGGTTGCAATCATGAAACGCAACCTGCTGACCGAACTATTGCTTGTCATTATCACATATGGCATTTCCATAGTTTTTTACTTCACTGCCTGGAAGGGGAAGATGAGTGAGGTTGCCTGGTTTATGCTTGGGATCGCACTGATATTTGTTGTTTATTACTACCGGAAAAACAAATTGCTGGAACAGATGTCTTCACCCGCAGGCCATGTTCGCCAGCATCTTGAAAATCAGATAACCACCCTGGAAAGATTCGTCAGGTTTTATTTGCTGGCAGGAAAAATTCTGATCCCTGTAAGTATGATTTTCTTTGGCTGGATTTTCTATCTCAATGCGCGTTATATAAGCCCGGCTAATATTTTCTTTCCCTCACAGGAGAATCCTGTATGGAAAGTAATTTTAGTATGGTCAGTTCTTATCATTCTCATCACATTTGTTCTTTCTATTGTTAATAAATGGTATGTGCAGAAACTTTACGGTATTCATATCAGCAAACTGAAAGCAATTCTGCATGAAATGGAAGAGGAAGACACGGCAGAACATGAATTCAAATGAACCATACCATCATTAATAATACCCGGAAGATCCCGGGTATTATTAATGATGTTGGAGCGGTATTCTATATAACCACTACGCCCTTGGCAACAAAAAGTAATTCTTTTTTAGGCTCTTTGATCTTTTCAATTTCTTCGGGTGTTTTTCCCGCGTCTTTGGCATAGTGCTGAAGTTGCTTGACAGACACTTCTTTTACTTTAGCCTCGCCATCCAATACTACTTCTTTGCCCACAATATTTTTGGGCATGAAAAAACCATAGTCTTTAAATTTGACCATCATTTTTTCTCCGTCGGCTTTTTCGATCTTCATCCAGCAGCCTTTTTCCTGACAGACCTCCACTACCTTGCCGCTAACTTTTCCGGTATAAGCATTATTCTCAAGCCTGGAATTGATTTCATTCACGGAGATGGCGTTTTCAGGTGTTGTGCCAGCACCATAGCTGACACCTTTTGCCGCCGGAACCGGCTCTTGTGCATAAATCACAAGACCTGTTAAAAAACAGAAAGCCAGAATAAACAGATGCTTCATGGTAAATGATTTGTGCAAAATTAAAAAATATCAACAAAAATGCCAGTTTATTATATAATACATAAACTATTGTTTATATGGCTACAATGTGTTTATTTTACAGCATGTTTTTTCGGTTGCAGCCGAACGTATTTTTTAAGTTTTTCTCATGTCACCCCTGTTGTTTTCTAATAACAGGGCTTTTTTTTGGAGAAAAACACTAAATAAATTAGTGAAAAAACTACTAAATTTATTAGTGTGCATAATTTAATTATCCTACCTTCATTGAATAAATAACTTTGAAATTCTAAAAAAACGCATATGTCCACTGAAAAATTAAAGGCACTTAAATTAACATTAGATAAAATTGAAAAGGATTATGGAAAGGGTAGTGTCATGATGATGAATGAAAAAGGTGAACAGGCTCAGGAGTTCATTTCCACAGGGTCAATCGGCCTGGATATCGCCCTCGGGATTGGTGGTTTGCCAAAAGGTCGTGTTGTGGAAATATATGGCCCGGAAAGTTCAGGTAAAACGACCATCGCGACACATGTGATTGCCGAGGCCCAGAAAAAAGGCGGGATCTGTGCTATTATCGATGCAGAACATGCCTTCGATAGTTCTTACGCCCGTAAACTGGGTGTGGATGTTGATAATCTCCTGATTTCCCAACCGGATTATGGAGAACAGGCTCTCGAAATTGCAGACCGGCTGATATTATCCGGCGCCATCGATGTGATTGTGATTGATTCTGTTGCTGCCCTTGTTCCGAAGGCAGAACTGGAAGGTGAAATGGGTGACAGCAAGATGGGATTACATGCGCGGTTGATGAGCCAGGCCCTGAGAAAACTCACGGCAACCATCAGTAAAACAAATACGATCTGCATTTTCATAAACCAGCTGCGTGAAAAAATCGGGGTGATGTTCGGTAATCCCGAAACAACCACAGGCGGTAATGCACTTAAATTCTATGCATCAGTAAGGCTGGATATCCGTCGCCAGGCTCAGATCAAAGATGGGGAAGAAGCTGTAGGTAACAGGGTAAAAGTAAAAGTGGTAAAGAATAAAGTGGCTCCGCCTTTCCGTTCAGCTGAATTTGATATCATCTTCGGTGAAGGAATTTCCAAAGTGGGTGAGATACTTGACCTCGGGGTTGAATTAAGCATTATTCAGAAAAGCGGTTCATGGTTCAGTTACAATGGTGACAAACTCGGCCAGGGAAGGGATACAGTAAAACAATTACTGCGCGACAATCCTGAACTCAGTTCGGAAATCGAAGTAAAAATCATGGAAAAAATAAAAGAGACGGAACTGGCTTCCTGAACATAGTTGGTTTTGTTTGATAAAAAACCGTGTCTCCGTAGGATACTGTTTTTTTATTTACCTTATCCCCCGTTCGATTCAATTTGAGAATATATGGACAATGTAAGAACACTGGGTGCACGGAAAAATATTGCACTTGTAGCTCATGATCATAAGAAACGGGATATGATCAATTGGGTTGAATATAATAAGGCCGCACTTGCCCGGCACGAACTGATAGCGACCGGCACTACCGGCCGTTTGATAGAAGATCAACTCGATCGTCCGGTTAAAAAACTGCTCAGCGGCCCCTTGGGTGGTGATCAGCAGATCGGATCGATGATTGCAGAAGGTAAAATCGATGCATTGATCTTTTTCTGGGATCCTATGGAAGCACAGCCACATGACCCCGACATCAAAGCATTATTGCGAGTGGCCGTCACCTGGAATATTCCTTTTGCCTGCGATAGGGCCACTGCGGATTTTCTCCTTACATCTCCATTGATGTACAGTAGCTATGATTGTATCATCCCCGACTATTCTGCCTATATTAAACGATCGGTCTGATACTTATATCCGGTTTAAGGATTCCAGCCTGGAGCTACTACGATTGCCTGCACCTTGAAATCCTCTCTTTCACATAAGAACAGAGACTTATCAGACTATTTAAACCGCATCGATATGAAATGTATTCTGACTGGCTTTCTCTCTATATTTATTTCTGCTTTTTTAATGGCCCAAACTCCGGTAACCATCACACGGAGTAAATCTCTTTCATCTCAACCGCTGGATGGCAGGTTATTACTATTGTTTTCAAAAAAAAATGAATCGGAGCCACGTTTTCAGATCAGCGACGGACCAAAAACACAACTCATTTTCGGAAAGGACGTGGATCAATGGAAAGCAGGACAGGAGATCATTTTCAATAATAAAGATTTCGGTTACCCGATACAGGAATTAAGTAAAGTTCCTGCAGGAGAATATTATGTTCAGGCCGTGCTGCACCAATATGAAACATTTCACCGCAGCGACGGGCATACCGTTAAACTTCCTATGGATCGTGGAGAAGGCCAGCATTGGAACCTCGCTCCGGGCAACCTGCTTTCAAAGCCGGTAAAAATAAAATACGATCCGGCATCCGGAGCTGCTTTGCACATTGAACTTACTGATACTATTCCGGCAATTCCAAAACCAGCAGATACAAAATATATCAAACATATTTCCGTACTCAGTAAAAAACTGACTGAATTCTGGGGAAGGCCAATTTACCTGGGTGCACATATTCTTTTACCCGAAGGATGGGACACCCATCCGGATGTGAAATATCCGCTTGCTATATTTCATGGACATTTCCCGGACAATTTCGGCGACTGGAGAACCGAACCGCCGGATACAAGCCTCAAACCCGATTACAGTGAACGATTTCATATTTCAGGATACAACCGAATCACTCAACAGGAAAATTATAATTTCTACAAACAGTGGACGGGGCCCGGATTTCCGAGAGTAATTGCTGTTGAGATTCAGCATGCGACACCTTATTATGATGATAGTTATGCAGTGAACTCAGCCAATAACGGTCCTTATGGTGATGCTATTACATATGAACTGATTCCCGAAATCGAGAAAAGATTCCGAGCTATCGGTAAGGGCTGGGCGCGATTCGTATATGGCGGAAGTACCGGAGGATGGGAAGCACTTGCTGTTCAGGTTTTCTATCCTGATGAATACAATGGCAGTTACGCGGCCTGCCCTGACCCGATTGATTTTCGTGCTTATACAGTGATTGATCTTTATAAAGATAAAAACGCCTACTTCCTTGAAAGCGATTTCAAGAAAACAGCAAGACCTGCCCTGAGAAATTATCTTGGACAGGTTAGCGCAACGGTTCAGGAAACCAATCACCGGGAACTTGCCCTCGGGTCGAATGGCCGGAGTGGGGAACAATGGGATATATGGCAGGCTGTATATTCTCCTGTTGATACTAACGGGTATCCAAAACCGATTTTTAATAAACTCAGCGGCGACATAGATTCAGCTGTAGCGCGGTACTGGCGCGACAATTATGATCTGTCTTTTATTCTCGAGCGCGACTGGCCCAAAACCGGTAAAAAACTCGAAGGAAAAATTCATATCTATTGCGGAGACATGGACAATTTCTATCTGAACAACGCGGTCTATTTTACCGAAGAAAGATTGAAGGCTTTAAAAAATCCTTCATTCAGAGGTCAGGTTGATTATGGTGACCGTGCGGAACATTGCTGGAACGGAGACCATAATAATCCTAATTATATTTCACGGTTGCGTTACCATTCGATGTTTATAAACAAATGGGTAGAGGAAATACAAAACCGTGCTCCTGCGGGTGCTGATCTTAAAAGCTGGCGATACTGACAATTAATTTTATTATTCTTCTGCTTTGATAAATTAAATTGATGTTCAGAATTTATAATGATGGCCCCGATGGTGAAATTAAGACAATGGCGTCAGCAGGATATTCAGGCACTGGCAGACCTTGCAAATAACAGCAGGATATGGGATCAGGTGAGGGATTATTTTCCGCACCCCTACACCCGCAAAGATGCGCAGAAATGGATCAGTAATCATGCAGGGAAAAGTCAGGAAATGAATTTTGCTATTGTTGTGAATAATCAGATTGCCGGAGCCATCAGTCTTATTCCTAAAAATGATATTTACCGTTTGTCGGCCGAAATCGGTTACTGGCTGGGAGAACCTCACTGGGGAAAAGGAATAATGTCTGAGGCAGTCAGCCAGATCATTGAATATGGCCGCAAAAAGCATCCGGAACTGATCAGGATATATGCCGAAGTATTTGCTTTCAATAAAGCATCATCGAAGGTTCTTGAAAAAAATGGATTTCACCTGGAATCTGTTCGCAAAAATGCAATCATTAAAAACGGATTGATCGGCGATGATGAAGTATGGGTCAGGTTGTTTGAAGAATCAAGCACCCAGGACGTATAAGACCTCGGAGGTGTTTTTGTCGGGGTTGGAAAAGTCAATGATTTCAGATTATGTAAAAGATATCCTACGCAGCCGGCTAACCGAAAACAACCATATTATATTCATATTCCCGATTAAGGCTCAGTTTTTCAATACGATTTCAGGTTAATTTCTCCCTTGTATAACCACTTAGTTGAATTTTTTTACCAAAACAGATATTTTAAGTTTGTACTCTTTTGAAAAACTAGTGCCATGAAATCCGGTAAACTGATCATTTCCAGTAAGAAAAATCTCCTTGCCAAATATGGCAAAACATTTACAAAAATTGAACAGAAAATTTCAGCTCTTATCAGATCCGATAAAAAGCTCGGCTTTGAAACAATGCTTGTTTATATTGATGACCCGGCATCTGCAAAAAAAGCGGGGATTAAATCAGTAAAAACAATCACAGCTGCTTCCTGCAAACAATCTATTGACCTTCTTTACCGAAAACATATCCCTGCGTATATTCTGATACTCGGTGCGCAGGATGTCATCCCTTTTGTTGAAATAAAAAATCCTGCAGATGATGATGACGAAATGGTTCCCTCGGATTTACCTTATGCCTGTGAAAAACCTTACAGTAAAAACATCAATGATTTCACAGGACCAGGCAGAGTAGTTGGCAGGCTGCCTGATATTGCAGGAAGCACAGATCCACAATACATCATAACACTTATTGGAAATGTTATTAAGGCCAAACCTGTTGAAGCAAAAAAATACAGCAACTATTTTGCTGTTTCCTGCGATAGCTGGAAAGAGTCCACGCGAATGACTATAAAGAATCTTTTTGGTGAAAATTCAAAACTGCTCATTTCGCCACCAGTCGGTAAAACATATAAAGCCACGCAGTTAAAAACACTTACCCATTTTTACAATTGCCATGGTGCTTCCAATGATTTTTCTTTTTATGGTCAGAAAGGCAATTCCTATCCGCAGGCATTACATACAAGCCAGCTTTCAAAAAAGATCAGCTTTGGAACAATTGTCGCCGCCGAATGTTGCTATGGTGCGGAGCTTGTTGACAATACTTATCTCGGAATTGATGACCAGATTTCTATCGCAAATCAGTACCTGCTGAATGGCGCTCTGGCATTTATGGGCAGCAGTACCATTGCCTATGGACCTGTGGATTCGCAGGGCCTTGCTGATCTGATTACCCAATACTTTGTCAAAGCGATAGTGGATGGAGCGAGTACCGGGCGTGCAATGCTGGAAGCCCGGCAAAAATTTCTGGCTGAAAGCGGGCCTTCACTTGATCCCTATGAACTTAAAACAATGGCACAATTCAATCTTTTGGGCGACCCTTCCGTACTCCCTGTTTCGGCACCGGTCGCGACACGCGCTGCGGTAAAAGAGAATACTATCCAGAATAACAGGATCAACCTGTATAATAAAGGGGTCAAACTGGAGTCGACAATTGCAAACTCTGTGAAACAGCCAAGAATTACGGTTTCAAAAAATGAAGCCGCGATCAAAAGATTGCAGAAAAATACTGATTTCTCAAAACCCGACCGGAAAGGTCTGTACAAAGTGGAAGAACAGAAATACAAAGCCAAAGCTGAGTCACGTTCGGGCAAGGCATTAATAAAAACGGGGGCAAAATTCCGTACATTTATTAAGGAGAGTTCAAGCCCGGGAGATAAAATAACAAAGATCCGCATACTGGTTGTTAAAGAAACCGACGCAGATCTGCTGGGCTGGAAAATATATGTCAGCAGATAAGAAAAGCCGGAAAAGAGCGGTTGATTTAACCATCAGTGGATTAGTAATTGAGAAGAATTTTGCCGGTGGCAGCAAGTCTGAACACGAATCACTCTACCTGCTCACTTCGGAAAAAGAGTACGTGCTTCGGCGGCTGAATGCTAATCCTTTTCACGATCAACATCTGCTCGGGTTTAAAGGGAAACAAGTCACTGTTACGGGCATTCTTGATAAAAACACTTTTCTGGCAAAGGAAATAAAGGAAAAGTGAAATATGATTTGAAAAGATCAGGCCAACGCCGATCGTAAATCTACGAATCCAGATATTGTTTTTTTAGATGGCCCATTTCAGTTCCGCGGTCTCAAAAAATTCCTGGTCGGGGAAAATTTTGTTTTATGACTACTAGCCGGCAGTCAAAGAAGCCGAAATATAATCGTCGGTATTTCAGGACCTTATGAAATGAAAAAACCGGCAGCGAGCTGCCGGAATTATCCTAAAACCATCCGTGTTAATATCTTTGTGTGTAGTACTTCTTAATTTCTGTTCAAACTTTCGCTTTCAATTCTTATTCGTATTCTTACGTTTGATGATGTAAAACTAACAGGGATTTTACGATTCCGCAACTCACTTATCGAAGCAAATGCCCCGTTTGTCGAAAAAGGCCTAAAACAGTCTTTCGAAGGGCCATGTACTTTTTGCAAACCTGCCTTTCAGCTAACGTTTCCCGGGGCTGACTAGCTCGTTGATCGCACCAATCACGCTTTTTACTTTGCAGATTGTTCAATCAAAATCCCGACCAAAGGAAACAGGAATTCCGATTCACATAAATATGAAAGACAGCTTTCTGAAATCCAGACAAGAAGAAAAGCCGGTAACGATTTCAAAAGCAGAAGTCAACGTTTGATGAACAAATACCCTTTAATTAATTGTGGAATTGTGGCAACAAAACCTCAGAAATCCGGTACCCTATAAATCAAATCTGTGTTTGAATTCAACTTTTTTACTTAGCCTTTACACTGACTTTCCCTCAAAGATCTTTTCCGCTTAACTGAACACCTTCAGATTTTGGACCATAAAGTTTGATAATTGTCAACTATTTTCCAATACCCTAATGTGGTTAGTAATTTTTTCCGGTGCCTTTGGGAGAAAAGAAAAGTCGGGAGTCGGGAGTCGGAAGTCGGGAGTCAACAGCCAATTTCAGAGGCCCTTTGTTTGGAGTTGGCTGCTGGCTTCTAGCTTTGGGCTTATTAGCAATGACCTGGGCCCCCGACTCCAGACCCCCAGATTCCAATGTCTTCCCCGGCTGCAGTACTCTAAAACCGAAATTGTATTGGCTGTTCACTTCTAACTTCGTACCTCGTACTTCTTACTTCATTCTTCGTGCCCCCGGATTGAAATCCGGGGCTATAAGATCGCCGTTCCTACGGAACTATAAACCGCAATTGTGTTGGCTGTTTACTTCTTACTTCTTACCTCTTACCCCAGGATTGAAATCCGGGGCTACAATATCATCGTTCCTACGGAACTGAAAACCGAAATTATATTGGCTGTTTACTTCGTACTTCCTACCCAGGGCTTGCGCCCTGGGCTATTTTATTACGTCCTTTCAGGACTAAGAAACCCGATTGTATTGGCTGTTTTGCCTTTTACTTCTTACTTCTGACCTCGTACTTCGTACTTTCACATATGCCTTTTCAACTGAAATCTACCTATAGTCCGGCGGGTGACCAGCCCGAAGCAATTCAACAGCTCGTACAGGGAATAGAGTCCGGGGAACAATACCAGACCTTACTTGGTGTAACAGGCTCCGGGAAAACATTCACCATTGCAAATGTGATTCAGCAGGTACAAAAACCTACGCTGGTCCTAACCCACAATAAAACCCTTGTTGCACAACTTTACGGGGAATTCAAACAGTTTTTTCCCGATAATGCCGTGGGTTATTTTGTTTCTTATTACGACTATTTTCAGCCCGAAGCTTATCTGCCCGTAAGCGATGTGTATATTGAAAAAGACCTGGCAATAAACGAAGAGCTGGATAAATTGAGGTTGCAGGCAACTGCGCAGCTATTATCCGGCAGAAGAGATATCATCGTTGTGGCATCAGTGAGTTGTATTTATGGTATTGGTAATCCCACAGAATTTGAAAATGGGATAATCCGCATTAATAAAGGCCAGGTCATCAGTCGTCAGGGATTTCTGCACAGCCTGGTAAATTCACTGTACAACCGTTCACAACTTGAATTCACCCGCGCAACATTCCGGGTAAAAGGCGACACGATCGACATTAATCTTCCTTATGTTGATTATGGTTACAGGGTCACTTTTTTCGGAGATGAAATTGAAGAAATTGAAAGCATCGAAATAAACTCAGGCAAACGAATCGGTGTGATGGAGAATGCTGCCATTTTTCCAGCCAATCTCTACCTGGCACCCAAGGATCAGCTGCAACAGATTCTTGGAGAAATCCAGGATGAGATGGCAAAGCAGGTTGAATATTTCAAGGCTTCAGGAAAATATATTGAAGCGCAACGTTTGAGTGAACGTGTAAATTTCGACGTGGAAATGATTCGTGAACTCGGTTATTGTAACGGAGTTGAAAACTATTCCAGATTCTTTGATCGCCGCCCACCGGGTACAAGACCATTCTGTTTGCTCGATTATTTTCCAGGCGATTTCTTATGTGTGGTTGATGAAAGCCATCAAACCATTCCGCAGGTAAGCGGAATGTACGGTGGTGACCGCAGCAGAAAAATGATCCTGGTGGATTATGGGTTCCGTCTGCCATCTGCCCTTGATAACCGTCCTCTGAACTTTCATGAATTTGAATCTCTTGTCAATCAGACTATTTATGTTTCCGCAACTCCCGGTGAATACGAACTGGAACGCACAGGTGGAGTAGTGGTTGAACAGGTGGTACGACCTACCGGACTGCTAGATCCGCCAATTGAAATCCGGCCCAGCGTAAATCAGATTGATGACTTACTTGATGAGATTGATAAAACCATCAAAAAAGGAGATCGTATACTCGTCACCACTCTAACAAAAAGAATGGCTGAAGAGATGGACAAATACCTGCACCGCATCAATATCAAATCCAAGTACATCCATAGCGAGGTACACACGCTTGACCGGGTGGAGATTTTGCGGCAGCTTCGCTTAGGCGAGATCGATGTATTGGTTGGTGTTAATCTTTTACGTGAGGGTTTGGATTTACCTGAAGTTTCATTGGTTGCTATACGGGATGCTGATAAAGAAGGATACCTGCGCAATGAAAAATCCCTTACTCAGACAGCGGGGCGCGCAGCCCGCAATGTGGACGGCATGGTAATTTTCTATGCCGACAAGATGACTGGAAGTATGCAGAAAACCATCGATGAAACAAATCGCCGCCGTGAAAAGCAGATTGCCTTTAATCTTACTCATAATATCAACCCCAAAACAATCAGCAAAAGCAAGGAACAGGTTTTCGCACAAACTTCTGTTCTTGATATAAAGGGTTATGACCTTAGGGACCCGAAGGCACTCGGGCCTGATGAGGAACTGGTAAGTTCCGTTGCTGAAGACCAGGCTGTTTATCAAACAATTCCTCAACTCGAAAAAGCAATAAAGCAAACCAAAAAATCAATGGAAAAAGCCGCCCGTGACCTTGATTTTATGGAGGCTGCCCGCCTGCGCGACGAAATGTTCAGTTTACAGAAGCAAATGGAAACACTTAAAAATTGATCAGATCAGCAATTGATTCAACACAACCTGCCTTAGTGTTTTCCGTGTTTTGATTCACTTCAGTAATTTATCATACCTCAGCTATGAAAACAAAATTTGAAGGCGCTCAATCCCTGAAAACGCTTAGTTTGCGAAACATTTGCTCCGGATAAAATAAGTACGGAGACGCTATTCAGGAATCCGAAAACTACATCAGAACTCCACATGATCAATTTGAAAAACTCATTGCTTGCAATTACCCTGATTTTTTTTATTTCAATTGACACCGGCGCGCAGAATAAAAATTACAGGCTCACCGACCTTTCGTTAAACGATCTCAGTGCCTTTGATATCAAAGGCACTAACTGGACAATTGCCGGTGGTATTAAAGCCGATTACCGTGATTCGGTTTTCACCATAGTTACTGGTAAAGCTGTACTGCTTAATAATATCAAGCCGGGCGATCATACCGGCAAAAACCTGCTTACCAATCTGAAGCATGGAGATATTTATCTTGAATTGGATTACAATATGCCGCGTGGATCAAATTCAGGAATCTATTTTCAGGGGCGGTATGAGGTACAATTATTTGACAGCTGGGGAGTAGCACATCCGCGCGTATTCGATAACGGTAGTATCTATGAAAGATGGGATGAAAGCAAGCCCGAAGGTCAGAAGGGTTTTGAAGGCCACCCCGCTCTTAAAAACGCTTCTTTTGCACCAGGAATCTGGCAGCATCTTGAAGTATTATTCCAGGCCCCCAGGTTTGACGCAGGAGGTAAAAAAATCAGCGATGCCCGCTTTCTTTTCGTGAAACTGAATGGCGTTATTATTCATGAAAATATAATTCTGCATGGACCCACAAGGGCAGCTGCTTTTAATGACGAAGCTGCACAGGGACCGATTATGATCCAGGGCGATCACGGTATGGTTGCACTGAGAAATATCCGCTATGCTCCGCAGAATGAACTGAAAGTCACCTTAACCGATCTTAATTATAAATATTATGAAGGCAAATTCGAAAATGAAACAAAAGCTTTTGCTTCCAAACCCTTACGGGAAGGCAAAACCGCTTTTCTCGATTCAAGGCTTGCTGATGCAAGGAACGAATATGCGCTTTTATTCGAAGGAAAAATAAATGTCCCCGAGCAGGATACTTATTTTTTTACGATGCTCTTCAGCGGCGAGGGCGGTATTGAGATCGACGGCAAAACGGTTATTGCAAAAAAATGGACCTGGATCGGAGCTGATGCTCTTACCGGTAGTGCAGAATTAAGTGCCGGAGCTCACAATTTTAAAGTATGGTATAACAAGCAGATTAACTGGACTCCTCCGGGTTTGAGTCTTGTTGTTCAGAAACCCAATACAAAAGCAGTTGCTTTACATACAACCGCTTCCATGCCAGAACGGGTAAATGCGCCGCTGATTGATGTAGAATCTTTAAAGGAACCTGAAATGGTACGTTCTTTTCAATACAGGGGTACAAAAAAACTCACTCATGTAATATCCGTGGGAGGACCTACCGGAGTTAACTATTCTTATAACCTCTTACAGGGTGCTTTGCTTCAGGCATGGAAGGGAGATTTTCTGAATGTAACAGAAATGTGGTACCAGCGTGGGGAACCCCAGACTTCTGAACCACTCGGAGCACCAATAGTACTTTCAGGTCGTTGCCCGGTTATTACTGATGCTGCTTCAATTACAGATTCCGTTGCAGCTTATCATTACAAGGGATACAGAATGGACGCTTTGCGCTATCCGGTTTTTCTATATGAAATGAATTCGCTTAAAGTGGAAGACGCACTCCAACCCTGGGAAAATAATAAGGGACTCGACAGATCAATCACATTCAGTGGTGGAAATGTCGACAGCAAAATCAATTTCCGTATCGCCGAAGGAAACAAGATCACATCGCTTGGCAATGGATTGTACAGCGTGGATGATCAGACTTATTATATCCGGATCAATTCTGCAAATGCCGCGCAGGCATCGGTTATTACCGCAAGTAATCAACAGGTACTTATCACAGGCGCCGGCGCCGGCAGCATCCGTTATTCAATTATCTGGTAATTATTAATCCCGACACTACTATGTTCAAAATAAATTTCAAATCCCGTTTACAAAACAACGTTTCCGCAATACGGTACTTTCCTATAATATTTCTGATTGGCCTTGTGGATATTTTCGCCTATGGGTCAGCGAAAGCTCAGTCTGCAGGACCGCAGGTAGAAAGCGATTATTTCATTCTGAAAACAATCCCTATTCCGGATAATATTAAACTGGAAGTGGGCGGACTCACAGTTTTGCCTGATGGACGTATAGCAGTATCAACCAGGCGCGGTGAAATATGGATGATTGAAAATCCATATGGAGAAAATGGTTCATCGCCGATCTTCACCCGCTTTGCATCCGGCATGCACGAAACATTAGGTCTCGAATATCGAAACGGAGCCTTTTATTGTACACAGCGCGGAGAGCTTACAAAAGTTACAGATGAAGATGGGGATGGCTATGCCGATCACTACACGCCTCTTGCTATTTTCGATCTCAGTGGAAACTACCATGAGTATGCTTATGGTCCTGTTTTTAATCAGCAGGGCGACATGTTCGTCACGCTGAATGTGGCCTGGATTGACTATGGTGAAAGTCTTGCGAAATGGCATGGCTGGTTAATGAAAATCAATCCCGACGGTACAATGGAACCTATTGCAACAGGACTGCGCTCACCGGCTGGATTTATGGTCAACAGCAACAACGATATTTTTTATGCAGAAAACCAGGGAGACTGGGTCGGAAGCGGACGCGTAACTCATTTGCAGAAAGGCGATTTCGCTGGCAATGCGGCAGGATTGAACTGGACCGGTGAGCCCGGTTCACCACTTAAACTTACGAAAGCCGATGTGGCTAAAGTGGACGATGGGCGCCCGATGCACGAAGCGGCTAAAACAATCAAAGAACTGAAGCTGCCTGCTGTTTGGTTCCCCCATACGTTGATGGGGATTTCAACTTCCGATATTCTCGAAGATGTTAACGGAAATTTTTCTCCATACAAAGGCCAGTATTTTGTTGCAGATCAGGGTCACAGCAAAGTAATGCGCATGACACTGGAAAAAGTAAACGGCGTTTATCAGGGCGCCTGTTACCCTTTCCGCGAAGGATTTTCATCAGGGATACTCAGGCTTCGCTGGGGAGTTGATGGATCGATGTTCAGTGGGATGACAAGCCGCGGCTGGGCAAGTACGGGAAGAGCTGAATACGGATTACAACGCCTTGTCTGGTCAGGCAATACTCCTTTCGAAATGCAGAATATCAGCGCACGTCCGGATGGCTTTGAAATTGAATTCACCGTTCCCGCTGATCCTAAAATGCTCAGGGATGCCATGAATTATGAACTCAATAGTTTTACCTATAAATACCATCATATTTACGGAAGTCCGATCATTAATGCTTCACCCCGCATATTGAAGGGCATAATTGTTCTGGAAAATGGTAAAAAACTGCGCCTGGTAACAGACAGTTTAAAAGCAGGCTTTATTCATGAGATCAAGCTGGGTGCTATTAAAGCCGCCGATGGCAGAAACCTGCTGCACAATTTTGCATATTACACGATGACAAATATTCCTGCCGGTGAAAAAGCAGTTCTTAAAGCTGATGAAGTCGTTACAAAACATACACATGCCATGGCGGCGTCTACTACTACAAAGTCTAAATCTGTTTCTGCAAAAAGGCTGACAAAAATGCCTGCTGACTGGGGTCAGCCCGACCAGGTGCTCAGGCTGGGAACCAGACCTGGCTTGAGATTTGACCGTACGCAGTTTGAGGTGAAACCCGGTTCAAAGATCAGGCTGGTATTCAATAACAACGATGATATGCAGCATAATGTAGTGATCACAACGCCGGGCTCGGCGGATGCTGTTGGTGAACTGGCGCTCAAACTGGGTCTCAAAGGTGCTGAAATGAGTTATGTTCCTTCATCATCGAAAGTATTGTACCATACCGCATTGATGCAGCCCAATAGTGCCGAATCTATTTATTTTATTGCGCCCGACAAGCCGGGAACATATCCGTTTATATGCAGTTATCCCGGCCATGCATCAGTAATGAGAGGAACCATTATTGTGAAGTAGGAAGGCCGAAGTACGAAGTACGAAGTAAACAGCCAAATACAATTGCGGTTTTTTAGTTCCGTAGGAACGGTGAAATCTATTGGCGGGGTTTTAACCCCGGAGTACATAAGGCAATGGTAGATATGGCTGTTTCAATAGCCCCCGGCTTTAGCCGCGGGTAACAAAAAAAGGAAGAACGCCGAAGGTCGAAGTTAACAGCCAATACAATTACGGTTTTTCAGTTCCGCAGGAACGGTGAATTTTGTGGCGCAGGGCGCAAGCCCTGGGTAAGAAGTACGCAGGCCGAGGTACGAAGGTCGAAGTCAACAGCCAAATACAATTGCGGTCTTTTAGTTCCGGAGGAACGATGATCTTATAGCCCAGGATTTCAATCCTGGGTACGAGGTACGAAGGTCGAAGTCAACAGCCAATACAATGTGGTTTTTCAGTTCCGCGGGAACGGTGAATATTGTAGCGCAGGGCGCAAGCCCTGGGTAAGAAGTACGAAGGCCGA
>JAATGW010000207.1 GCA_015654495.1 Chitinophagales bacterium | reverse complement strand
GATCGGATCAATATAGTGTTGTCCCATATCGCCTAAACCACCTCCATCATAATCCCAGTATCCACGGAAGGTCTGATGAACCCTGTGCGGATGATATGGTTTATAAATTGCGGGGCCCAGCCACATTTCGTAATCAAGATTGTCGGGCACGGGCATCGCTTCCAGGTTGGTTTTACCCACCCAGAAAAATTTCCAGTCGAAGCCGGTATGTCGGCTCACCGTTACTTTGAGCGGCCAGCCAAGCATTCCACTCAGTACCAGTTTTTTTATTGGTTTCACCGTTGTACCCATGCCATAAAAATTATCTTCGAACCTGAACCAGGTATTCAGCCTGAACATTCTGCCGTATTGATTAACGGCCTCCACTACACGCTTTCCTTCACCGATCGTTCTGGTCATGGGCTTTTCACACCAGATATCCTTGCCTGCCCGTGCAGCGTCAATCGCCATGATACCGTGCCAGTGCGGAGGAGTGGCGATATGTACAATATCCACTTCCGGCAGAGCGATCAGTTCCCTGTAATCGGTAAATGTCTTCACTCCTTTTTCCACCAGGGAAGCGGCTTCCCGGAGATGGTTTCTGTCCACATCGCAGATGGCCACCACCCTTGTTCCGGCATAAGGTATATGACCGCGGCCCATACCTCCGACACCAATAATGGCTTTTGTGAGCTGGTCACTCGGTGCAAGAAAACCCTTTCCCAATACATGGCGGGGTATGATAAAAAATCCTGCAGCAGCAGCGGCGCTGTTACTGATAAATGACCGGCGGGAGAGTTGTTTTTTTTCTTTCATATAATTAATCACGCCTTAGGCTTCCATATTTTTTGCGGTGAATCCTTTACGAAATCATTAAGCGACAGAGTTTAAATGAAGATCCGGCACTAAGGTGCGCCAAATGTAAATCTTCTGTATCTTTTATTAAAACGGTTTTAATTGTAAAAAACCAAAATCATTCCTGATGTTATTGTGAGAATGAAACATCTTCAGGAGATACCGGCTTATAACCAGAAATTGGCCTGATATGTTCAACAAAAGAGCTGGTTGACAAAGTTGAACATGACTTTAAAAGTGGCATCAGATGCGGGGTAAACAGCACTCCATCTTGCTTTAACAACGGGAAAAATATGGGGGAAGCAGGGAAAGATATTTTTCTGCTGTACCTTAATGGCCTGTTGGCGCTGATATCAATTTAACTGCGATAAATTGCATACAAGCAAATCATAGTTAAAACTTTCTGAAATCTTTTCGCCCGGCTTACTGGTTCAAATTTCTTTTGCAGTGTAGTCCTGTTAAACTAAATTTTATAATGATCCTCGTTGTATTTATTTAAACCGGGTTCATTTGCTTAATTAGTTAATGCCAATTCGATTTTTCAGTTTCTTGAATCTGCAATTTTTACCCGCAGAAAAAGCATTTTAATTTGATTCATAATCCATCAGGTCAGAAACAGAAACTTCCAGTGCTTCTGCCAATTGAACAATTGTGGTAAATGTTATATTGATCTGACCTTTCTCTATCTTGGAAATTTTGCTATTATCAATATCACAGGCATAGGACAAATCACGCAGACTAAGATCTTTCATAGTTCTCAGCTGTTCCAGTCGCCGGCCGAACTTCTTTAAATCTTTAATATACTTCTCTTTACCCATCCCGGAATATTGCCGGCCGGTAAATTGGACGTAATTATTATAAATAATGCGGTCGAATAAGGCCGCAGATTCGGAAAAACCATTATCTTCCGGCAATACTTACAACTGCCAGTACCTGATGCAAAGGCAGTTTATAGTGATGAATCATCTTAAAGTTCACCCGAATTTCAAGGCGGATGCCCGGCAAAAGAACAACCCTGGAGAAACTTTGGAAGATAAAAGGTTTCAAACCAAATGTTAACCAACGTGAAGCTATTCTTCATATTAATGGCCCTCTTTTTCTTACAGCCGGACCGGGTTCAGGAAAGACCAGGGTATTACTCTGGAGAACGCTGAACCTGATTGTTTTTAACGATGTTAAGCCGGAAGAAATTTTCCTTTCAACCTTTACAGAAAAAGCAGCACTCCAACTAAAGGAAGGGCTTCGAAACCTGCTGGGTCTTGTTACAAACGAAACAGGTAAGCCTTACGATATTTCTAAGATGTCAGTTGGTACGGTTCATTCTATATGCCAGTCATTAATAATTGACAGACGATTTTCCGAAGCCGGTACCAGAAAACACCCACCTGTGCTGATGGATTCACTTTCGCAATATTTTAAAATTTATAATAAGAAATTCTGGCAGGAGCTTTGGAATGCGGGTGGCTTCAGGGATGAAGAGGCGGCTCATTACGCAATCACAACATACTTCCTGGGTAAAGAAATTAACTCCAGGCACGTCGCAGTAACAGAATGCATCGCCTTGTTCAACCGGTTTTCGGAAGAGAATCTGAATGCATCTTCGATCAAAACGAATGACGAAACCCTGAAGGCTTTGCTGAAAATGTATCAGCATTACAGAGACTCATTGCAAATAAATACTTACACAAAAGAAGTTGACTTCTCCCTACTGCAACAGGAAGCATTTAATACAATAGAAAAGTTCGCCGGTTCCGGTAACGTGTTTAAGCATCTTATTATTGATGAATTCCAGGATACGAACGCAATCCAGGAGAAACTTTATTTCGCGCTGTCAAAAGGCTCGAAAAATATCTGCGTGGTGGGTGATGATGACCAGGCCCTGTATCGCTTCCGCGGCGCCACGGTTGAAAATCTCGTGGAATTTGAACAAAGATGCCACGATAATATCGGAATAAAACCGAAACGAATTGATCTGGATATCAACTACCGCTCCAGGAAAAATATTGTTGACCTCTATACACATTTCATCATCCAGGCCGATTGGAAAAATCCTAAGAAAACAGGTACGCATTTTCGGGTATACGATAAGGTTATAAAGGCAAATAGCAAAGACACGCGGCCCTCAGTTATTGTTTCAACAAAAGACAGAGCAGAAAATGTTTATGTTGAAATTGCCCAACTGGTGCTGGATCTTAAACAAAAAGGAAAAATCCACGACTACAACCAATGCGCTGTTCTTTTCCCTTTTCTTAAAGACAGTACAAGGGTTGAAGGATTTACTGCGGCCTTCGAAAATCTGAATATCCCCGTTTACGCGCCGAGGGCAAATAGTTTTATAGAAGTCGATGAGGCGAAAGCGGTTTTTGGATTATTCCTGAAAATTTTTGACAGGCCGCATTATGGTAACACGGGTAGTCAGAGCATTATTAAATTCCGCAACTGGATGATCGAATGCATCGGCATCGCCGATAATCTGATGAAGGAAGACAGGATGTTGAAAGAATACGTAAATGATAAGAAGAATGAGGTTGCGCTAGCCCTGGCAGACTATAACCTCTTGCTTGCTGTTGTCAAAAAGAAAAGATGGGACTTAAAAACTCCTTTCAAACTGGCGATGATCAGGGATTTTTCAGACGTTCCCAAACTCTCGCAGAAGGCGAAAAAGAATCTTACCAACTCTTATTTCAAAAAGCTGATAGAGGCTAAGGAAAGAGATGGAAGCCCTTTTTCCATTGAGTATATAGTCGCCCGTACTACATCCCTTGACTGGACTGTGCTGGATTTATTTTATCAGCTGAATGGCTTCCGCCATTTCCGGGACATGTTCCTGCTGGCCGAGGATGGCACCGATGAAGGCCCCGTTTGCAATCTCGGTTTGTTATCACAATACCTGTCCCGTTTCATGGATCAATATGGAACACTGCTCACCGCGTCTTTTTTGCATGAAGATAAATTTGTGAAAGTTTTTTTTGCCTCCTATGTATACGCTCTTTATCGCCTGGGTGAAAGCGAGTATGAAGATGCAGATGATCCCTTTCCCAAAGGCAGGGTACCATTTCTTACTATCCATCAATCCAAGGGGCTTGAGTTTCCGGTAGTAATATTGGGCGCCGTGTATAAAAGAGAAAAACCTCCCGATAAAAAGGAGATCATTATCAGGGATCTCCTTAATAAAGAAGGTGAGCCCCTTGACCGCATTAGCCAGTTTGATACCATGCGGATGTTTTATGTGGCACTATCAAGAGCTCAGAATCTGTTGGTATTGCCGAGGTATACCCACGGCTCAGCTGCAACAGAAATTTTCAAAGAAATTTTTGAAAATTATCCATTATGTACGATTCCTGATTTTGATATTCAGCAAATGCCCATCGCAGAAAATGCCAGGCAGGATGCAGGCAAAAGCTATAGTTACACATCTGATTACCTGCAGTACACCAAATGCCCCAGGCATTATATGATTTTCAAAAAATACGGATTTGTGCCTTCGCGCTCTCAGACCATGCTATTCGGCTCCCTGGTGCACAAAACAATTGAAGACCTGCATCATTTATTAATCCATGAACGAAAATCACTTCAGTATGATAACTGACAAGGAAATAGAAAAACGCCTGGAAGAAATGTTCGCACAGAACTATGAGCTGTTAAAGCTGGAAGGCGGTCATGCTTTAACGGAAGCAGGTCAGAAGGACGCCTTCAACCAGGTGCTTTATTATTTCCGCAAACTGAAGGAAGTGGCAGCAAAAGTTACTGATACCGAAGTTAAACTCACTTTACCGGATCAGAAAACGCCCGGGAACAGGAGCTTTACGATAGAAGGTATTGTAGATATTGTTCGGGAAGATGATGAAGTATGGATGTATGATATCAAGACCCACGATCCATTCTATGTGGAATCCAATAAACACCTGTACGAAAAACAGCTTAACGTATACGCTTATATCTGGGAGAATCTGAGGGGTAATCAACTGGATCATACAGCAGTAATTTCAACTGTGTTGCCTGATGCATTGAAGGAAGCAGCTATCGCAAACGATGGTAACAGGATTCAAAAAGAACTTGCGCATTGGAAGCCCGTTATTAACATACCGTATCATGAAAAAAATGTAAAAGATACCATCTATGATTTTGGATTAGTGGTGGACAATATCGAAAAACATTGTTTTGCTCCTCCGCCTGCAACAGTTTTGGACGGGAAAATATCCGGTACCAACAGCAAATTCGCTACCCGCATATGCCGCAACTGCGATGCCCGTTTTTCCTGTTCCTCCTACCGGGAATATGCAATAAAGTTTCAGAAAGGGACCACCGCAAATTTTAAACAATACTATAACGACTACGGAACTGATGGAGAGCAGGAAGAGTTTATCAATGCGTCCATCAATCTTAATAAGATCAATATCATACCGGAACTCCCGCATTAATTCCTTAAAAATTTAAGATCGCATGCCAATAGAAAAAATTAGACCGGCTTTTCATTTTACTGAGGAAAGAGTAGAGCAATTAAAGCAAATAGTCCCGGAAGCCTTTGCTGATGGAAAGATCAATTGGGAAAGTTTGCAGGAAGCTTTGGGAGAATTTCTGGAGGAAGCAGAACCCGGAGCAGAACATTTTGGCCTTTTCTGGCCGGGCAAAAAAGCCGCACGGAAAATTGCAAGTATACCAAGTAAAGGAACACTTATCCCATCCCCGGGGGAAGGTGTTGACGAAGAGAATAGCCGGAACATTTTCATAGAAGGCGAGAATCTGGAAGTGCTGAAGCTGTTGCAAAAAAGTTATGCCAACCGCATTAAAATGATCTATATAGATCCTCCTTATAATACTGGTAATGATTTTATTTATGATGATAATTTCACTGAAAACAAAGACGAATATTTAAAACGGACTGGTCAATTGGATGAGGATGCCAACCCCCTTACAGCAAATAGGAAGTCAGATGGTCGATTCCATTCCAAATGGCTAAGCATGATGGATCCAAGGTTAAGGCTATCGAGAAATTTAATGTGTGATGATGGATTAATATTTATAAATATTGATCACAACGAAAATTATCATTTAAGAGCATTGATGAATGAAATTTTCGGAGAGGAAAACTTTCTCGCGGACGTAATATGGAAACATACAATGCAATCAAAAAATGATGAACGTTTTTTTTCACGCCAGTACAACAATCTTTTAATTTATTCTAAGTCTTTCGAATTGCAGAGGTTAAGATTTCCCAGAACAGATGAAAACAACAAAAACTACTCAAATCCAGACAATGATCCTAAAGGATTTTGGAGGTCCGGAGACGTTCGAAGCCCCAATTTTAGAAAGACGTTGCGCTATTATATTAAAACACCTTCGGGAAAAAAAATAGCACCTCCTGAAAAGGGTTGGCGTTGGTCAGAAGAAGAAGTTTTAAAAAAGGTTTCGACTGGAGAAATAATTTTCTCAGAAGACGAATCTAAAATTGTAAGAAAAATCTATTTGGCTGATCAGGAAGGGAGGACTCCTGAAAATGTGTGGATCGGTGACGAATATGGTACCACCAGGATTGCCAACGCAGAATTAAAAGAATTGTTTGATGGTGAGGTATTCTTTGATACTCCTAAACCTACTTCATTGATCATGAAAATAATAGACCTCCTTTTTGAAGAAAAGGATTATATAATCATGGATTTTTTTGCGGGATCGGGTACAACAGGACATGCAGTTTATAAAAAGAATCTTATGGACAACGGGAAAAGGCAATTCATTTGTGTTCAATTAGATGAGAAAGTTAATGAAAAATTGCCCGAAAAAACTAGGTTTAAAACCATCTCCTCCTTTTCCATACAACGTCTTAGAAAAGTGTGTAAAAAACTGACAAAAGAAAATAAGCAGGCCTCAATAGATATAGGATTCAGGTTATTTAAGCTGGAGAAGTCAAACTTTAAATCCTGGGGAAATTATGAAGGAGCGAACGTAAACGAACTAGAAAACTTATTTGCAGAAAACACAACTCCATTGATTAGTGACTGGGTCTTGAAGGATCTTCTTAATGAAATAATATTAATAGAAGGTTTTTCTCTTGATAGTAAGTCAGAATTGCTGCAGCATTACAAGAAAAATGAAGTAACAATGATTACTTCTGATTTCTGTGAGCACAAACTTTTGGTCTGCCTCGACAAAATAATATATGCCGATACAATAAAGTCCCTTCAACTAAATGACGAGGATATTTTTATTTGTCTCGACAGCGCAATTACTGACCAGGATAAAATAACACTGCAGGACAAAGGCCTGATAAAAACTATCTAGCAATTGCTATGTCAAAAAATATCAGATTAAAATTCGAAAGTAACCAGGAGCATCAGAATATCGCCGTCGGAAGCGTGGTAAATCTTTTCAATGGATTTTCCCAGCGTCTCATCGTGAATGAATTCAGCTCAGATATCGCTCCTAACATTGAGCCCTATTATAACCTCGAGGAAAACTGGCTACTCGATAACCTGCAGGCTGCGCAGGAGCAAAATAGCCTTCAACCCTCGCTGGCGCTTGATGTTGATGACGGGGCGATGCTGGATATCAATGGCTATAATACCCATCGCTTTCCATGTTTCACCGTGGAAATGGAAACCGGAACCGGTAAAACCTATGCTTACCTTAAAACTATTTTTGAACTGAACAAAAGATATGGTTTTAGGAAATTCATCATAGTAGTGCCCAGCGTAGCCATATTTGAAGGCGTTTACCAATCCATTGAAATAACCAGAGAACATTTTAAAACATTGTATGGCAATACGGTGATGAATTCTATAAAATATGATGGGCAGCAGATAGGGAAAGTGCGGGATTTTGCTGTGAACCCTTATATCAATGTCATGATCATCACCATAGATGCATTCAATAGCAAGACCAACAACCTTTATAAAGCCACAGAAAAACTGCCAGGAGAAAAAAAGCCCTATCAGTATATACAGGAAACAAAACCGATTTATATACTGGATGAAAGCCAGAATTATCTATCCGATAAAAGCAGGGAAGCGCTTCGTACATTAAATCCATTGTTTGCTATTAATTACTCAGCTACTCCAAAACAAAAGCCAAACCTCATCTACCGCCTGAGTCCCGTAAATGCTTTCAGGCTCAACCTTGTGAAGAAAATACAGGTGGAGGGGGTTACTGAACAGCATAACCTGAACGATAAAGACTTAAGCATCCTGGTTGAAGAAGTTACACGGAAAAATAATGTGATACAGGCCAGTCTGAAAGCACATTGTCTGGTGAATGGATCCAAAACTGTCAAGAGCTTTGTTGTTAAAAAGAATGATGACATTTATGCTAAAACAAAAAACCCGGATTTTGAGGGCTTCGTTATTGAAGATATCAATCTGAAAACGCAGCAGGTATTTTTTACCAACGGCTCGGTTCTCGGTAACACCCAATTCCACGGCATTACACTTTCAAAGAGAGAAATATTCAGGGTACAGATCGAAGAGACGATCAAATACCATATCGAACGCCAGAAAGTTTTGCGATCAAAAGGGATTAAGGTGTTATCGCTTTTTTTTATTGACAGGGTTGACAATTATATACTGGACGATGGCATCATAAAAAATCTCTTTGACAGGGCTTTCAAAAAGTACAAACACCTCGATAAAGCATTTGACAAACTGGATGCGCATGAGGTAAGAGAAGGATATTTTGCCAAAAAGAAGAATAAAAAGAAGGAAGAAGAATTTGTAGATACGGCCATTCCTGAAAACGAGAAAACAAAAGATGATAAAGATGCAGAAAAGCAGGCCTACGAGCTCATTATGAAAAAGAAAGAGCAGCTGTTGAATTTTTCAGAAAAAGTTTCCTTCATTTTTGCTCATTCAGCATTAAGAGAAGGCTGGGATAACCCGAATGTCTTCCAGATCTGTACACTCAATACCGCCAGTTCTGAAAACCGGAAACGGCAGGAAATAGGGCGTGGACTCCGGCTATGTGTTAATCAGCAGGGAGAGCGTGTACAGGAAGAAGGTATAAATATTCTAACAGTTATTGCCAATGAACATTATGAGAGCTATTGCAATGAATTGCAGAAAGAATACACAGAAAGCGGAGACCTTGCTCCAACCAAACCTACGAATTCCCGTAAATCAGATGCAAAGCGAAACGATAAAGTATTCAATTCAAAAGAATTTAAAGATTTCTGGCAATTGCTGGCGCAGAAAACAGATTACGAAATAAAGTTAGACACGGATAAACTAATAAAGGAATGTATCAGTAAACTGAACAGCTCTAAAACAATTTTCCCGGAATCCCAGATCATCGTCTCCAGGGGCAAATTTGTGATTACAACTTTTCGTTTCAAACTTAATAAAGTGTCTGTAGGTATGGCACAGATTGACATATCAATAGCAGATACCGATAATGTCGAGAATACAATAAATGGGCAATGGTATAAAGAGGGCTACGATTTTGGAAAGAAAAACAATGACAGACTCAAAGGATATAAAATTGTGTCTATCCGGAAATTTCAATCGGACAGTATTGTGCATTTTGGTAATGGCGAATCATTGACCATCGGATCTGAAATAGTTCACACCGACAATAAAGGGCATCAGTTGGACACGATTACCCGGCAGCAGGCGCAAACCAGTTACCCTGTTTTTAATATTATTGATCGTGCCTCTAAAGAAACAGGCATCACCAGGCCCACCGTTTTACAGATTTTTAAAGGCATGGACCCAGACAAAAAGACTCAGGTTTTTAAAAATCCTGAAGGTTTTGCCACAAAGTTTATTGAAGTGATCAGGGAACAGCTGGCCGACCATATTGCGGAAGGAATAGAATATAAGCTCACAGGAGAGCTGGAAAGTTTTGATTTCAATGACTTATTTCCGAAAGTAAAATCCTATCCGCAGAAAGAGCTGGTTGACGGTTCAGACAAGTCATTATATGATTTTGTGCAGGTTGATTCAGGAGTGGAAGAACGTTTTGTCAATAATATTCAGAGAAAAGATAACCAGGTAGGAAATGTTATAGGTTATTTTAAATTCCCGCCGTCATTTAAAGTACGCATTCCCAGGATAATTAAAAATTACAACCCTGACTGGGGAATAATCTGGAAGAAACCGGATGGAAGAACTTCAATAAACCTGGTAAGGGAAACTAAGGGTTCGCTGATTCCGGAACAACTGCAATGGCCATCCGAAAAAAGAAAAATAAAGTGTGCCATCAAACATTTTAGAAAATTAGGGATCGATTACCGCCAGATCACAGCCGATATGCCAAAATTCTGGGAGAATCAGCTTCCGGCAGAACCAATTTGGTTGTTTCCAGTCCAGGATAATGAAGATGTCCTGCATGATGAAGGTTAAAATACTATCCCGTTATACCCCTCTAAAGTTTTTTCCAACGGGAATATGTGGCAGGCTCCCGTTACTACGTACAAGTCTAGTGCTCTTTTTGGGCATTACAGTTTCCTGCGGACCTCCGCAATTTAGCGCGGAGTCTGCAGAAAATTTTTGCCGCAGCAGCAAAATGGAATTAATAAGGCTGGGTATTTTAAAAGAATTCAGAGGCAATTCTACTAAAACTACGGAAACTTTTAACGGGCCTCTGTTTCCCCAAAATAAAAACAGATAATCGTTAAGTTCCATTTCGCCGACGGTTTTCTCATATGTGGTCAATTATTCCCATTTTAAATCCGGATATTTACAATAGAAATTTTGCCCCGCGATAATATTTCTTGTGCACCGAATCCTTTTTTATGGAGAACTGTTCTTTGGAAAACCCGCTGCCATTCATTTTTTAGCACCTGATAATTTTCATGTCGCCGGAATTTCACAGTATCACTGTTGGCTGGGATCGTTGTTGGTAAACAGGAACGGTATTTTATCAGTGTTTTTTTATAATGGCGATAATCAGATCAATACTTATTTATGTGCTGATATATTCGGCAGGCATTCAAACAGGTTCGGCGCAACAAACTGAAATCTACCAGCGGCAATTCAGATTTTCGCTGGACGATGATTTTATCAATATCCGCGGTCAGGGCACTGATAGGTTTTATACGTTCGGGTTACATCTTGATTATTATTATAGTCCACGCCACCGGAATTTATTTTCAGGATTATGGCTTCCGAAAGCTGGCAGCGAAGCCAACAATGTAAGCAGTGTGGGGATTTCGTATATGATGTTTACGCCAAGTAATATCAACGAAGCCAATCCATTACCATGGGATTATCCTTACTGCGGCGCGGCAATAATACGGCACTCTTTATTTTCATATAATCCTGTAAAGAAATATAATTTCCAGAGTACAATCAGTTTTGGTGTAATGGGGCCGGTTTCATATGCAGAGGAACTTCAGAAATATATTCATAAAGTTATAGGTGATAAAGAACCAAAAGGCTGGAGCAATCAAATTGCAAACGATATCCTGCTTAATTTTCAGTTTGCAGCGGAACGCAATATTACTGAAGCAGGAAAATGGCTGGAGCTTATCGGAGGAGCGAGGGTTGATGTTGGTTCTATGTTAAACAGAGCTTCGGCATATATGATTCTGAGAGTGGGAAAGATGAATCCCTGGTTTTCGGGTTTTCTGGCTCATCAGGGTGTCCCACATTCTGTAGAAATCCGGAGAAGCAGAATTCAGTTTTATATAACTGTAATACCGACGGCCAGCGTAGTTGCATATAATTCACTGCTGGAAGGAGGGATTATTCTTCATAAGCAACAACCTTTTTCACCTCCGGTAAATCGCATAATAGGTTCAGTAGATTATGGACCTTCCTTCAGCTGGAGAAACTTTACAATTTCTTTTACGGAGACCATGACCAGTCCGATGATAAAAAAAATGGGCTGGCACGAAAGAGGAAATATTTCTTTATATTTTAG
>JAATGW010000377.1 GCA_015654495.1 Chitinophagales bacterium | reverse complement strand
TCCGGATCTGAATCATTATCCATATCAGCAAAAACAGCAGCGCTTATCATTCCAGGAAATTTCAGGATGGACCAGTCCGCACTGTCAGCAAAAGAAAATTTTCCTTGACCGTTGTTGATGAGCAGATAGGATTCGTCAACTACTCCATAACTTTTTTCATCAGATCCCGCACCCGCAAAAAAGTCTATATCTCCATCTCCATCAATATCTGCAGCTGCAACACAGGTTTTATTGGATTTCATAACCGGCAATCCATCAGATTTGGTGAAATTTCCGGTACCATCGTTCAGGTATAACCGATCATTTAAACCATTGCCCGGAAAGTATTCGGCACCACCACTCACAACATAGAGATCGGCGTCGCCATCCCGGTCAACATCGGCAAAAACCGCATCAACATCTTCCGATCCTGCATCAGAAATAAATGACGGTTGTTCCTGTTTCCTGAATTTGCCTTCTCCTGTCTGAATGAATAATTCTCCTGGCTGATTCTTTGCTCCGCAAAAATAAATGTCGTCCAGGCCATCATTGTTTAAATCCCCGACCGCCATCTTAGGTCCACGGGTAGACTGCATATGCGGGATCAGTGGCTGCCTTGTAAAATCAATAAACCCATTTTCATGATGCTTAAAATTAAGATGTGTCTGTTCGGTGATATCCACAAAAACATCCCGGGTAGATTTCGCAAAACCAATTGTTGCTTTAAACTTCTGTTGAAGCTTTTCTTTCGACTTTTTTCTTATCAGTAATTTCTGATCTGCCTGTATATTAATCAGGGTATCTGACACTCCATCCGGCCAGATTACAAGAATGGAATCAACGAGCTGATGGTTCCCGAGGCCAAAATGAAGTGCCGGCTCGCTTGAACTCATTAATCCCCTTACCGGATATAATTGCTGGTACTGAATGCTGTCTTTAATTTTCAGAAATACTTTTGTGCCTTCCGTCATGGACACAGTGCTATCAGATTGCAGGTGCACAGATAAATAGTGGTTACCCGATTTTTCTCTTTGCAGGTTTTTGTAAATAATTGCTTCGGCGTTAATATTGTTTGTTACAATTTCCAGATCTCCATCATTATCAAGATCAGCGTAAACCGCGCCGGTCGAGATATTTTTTTCTTCAAATCCCCAGGCAAAAGATTGATCATGAAATAAGAGACTATCGCTTCCACTGAAAATATAATTGTGTGCCGCCCCGGGAGGGAGCATATCAATTACAGATTTATCCTGACTCCTCGAGCCTTTTAAAGTATTGCCAAGATTAGCGTCAGCATAAAATCTTATGTAGTCGAGGTCTGTAAGTCGCCGTAGTATTCCGTTGCTGAAAAAAATATCTTTAATACCATCATTGTTGAAATCTGCTGCAAGTGGCGACCAGGTCCAGTCAGTTGCAGCAATCCCACTCATCAATCCGATATCACTGAAATATTTTCCGCAGGCAGTATTCAGCTGAAGGGTGTTGCGTGCGTACTGATGATAATACCCGTAGCTGAATTTTAAATTATAAATATCAAGCGGATCGTCGCCGTTAGATGATTTAAGTGCCTTTTCATCTTCTGGTAACATATCTGTTGTGATAATATCAGGCCAGCCATCATTATTCATATCAGCCGCGTCAGTTCCCATACTAAAACGGCTATTGTGTCCGAATGCAGAACGCACAGTTTCGGTAAAAGTTCCATTACCATTATTCAGATAGTAATAGTCGTTTTCATGAAAATCATTTGCCACATAAATATCATCCCAGCCATCATGGTTAAAGTCGCAAACAGCAATGCCAAGTCCATAACCGATGGAACTACTGATTATACCTGAACCCTGGGTAATATCCGAAAAATGTCCCCGATCGTTTCTGTACAATTTATCTCCACTTTCTGCACTGGGTTTGCTTCGCATAGAGCTATCGCCATAATTCTCATTGGAATGAACAGAATGATTCAGAAGGAACATATCAGGATCACCATCCTTATCATAGTCAAAAAAAACGGACTGGGTTGAAAAACCCTGATAATCGAGACCATATTCAGCCGCTTTTTCTGAAAACGTCATATCACCGTTATTGATAAACAACTGGTTTTTCCCATGTATTGTTTTCCCGTTTGAGATAAGTTTAGCGCCAACTGAGGACAAATAAATATCCAGGTAACCGTCGCCGTTAATGTCAGTCATGCAAACACCTGTATTCCATTCACCGGTACCGGCCACACCTGCTTTGCTTGTAACATCTTCAAAGCTAAGATTGCCTTTGTTCAGGTAAAGTTTATTTGGCTCGCGGTTGCTTACAAAATACAGATCGGTTAGTCCGTCATTATTAATGTCGCCTGCAGCAACGCCTGCTCCGTTATAATAATACAGGTAATCAAGAATATTCAGGCTATCGGTATCAGTAATATTATTTGAGAAATATATCCCGGAAGAAGTTGATGGAAGTTTTGTAAACAAAGTTTCTTCCGGCGCTTCATTGCAAGTGATGAATGCAATGGAAAAAGCAATAAAATACCAGCGTATTTTAAAACCAGAATTACAAAATTTATCAGCAGCAATCGTTTTCAGATATTTCTTTTTTTCAGTTCACTGTATGCAAAATCTGCTGCCCGGGCAGTAAGTGCCATATACGTAAGAGATGGATTCTGACAAGCACTGGAGGTCATACATGCACCGTCAGTAACAAACACATTCCTGCAATCCCAGACCTGGTTATGTTCATTAAGCACAGAGGTTTTTGCGTCACGGCCCATGCGGGCTGTTCCCATTTCATGAATGCCCTGCCCCAGTGCATAATCTTTATCCCAGGTACTGATATTTTTTACTCCGGCTACTTCAAACATGGCAACCAATTCCCTGATAATGTCTTTACGCATTTTAAACTCATTCTCTTTTAAGCCTGCATCCATTGAAAGAACCGGAAGTCCCCATTTGTCTTTCACGTTTTTATCCAGTTTGATCAGATTTTCATGATAGGGAAGTACTTCGCCAAAACCAGTTGCACCAATCTGCCATTCACCAGGTTCCGTCAATGCCTCCTTGAACTCTGCTCCGATATTCATTTCTGCTATATCACGGCTCCAGCCTGCGCGACTGGCACTTCCCTGATAGCCATAGCCGCGGATAAAATCTCTTTTATCTCCATTCATATTTACAAACCGCGAAATATAAAATCCATTTGCACGACGTCCAAAATAATACTGATCTGTGAATCCTTCAAACATGCCCTGAGCGCCCAGCATATAATGATGATCCATTACATTATGACCCAATTCGCCACTGCTGCTCCCCAATCCTTCGGGCCATACATCAGTTGCAGAGTTCATTAATACCCAGGCACTATTTAATGCAGAAGCATTCAGAAAAATAATTTTCGCATTATATACATAAGTCTTATTTGTTTCAGCATCTATAATTTCTACGCCGGTTGCTTTTTTGCGGTCCTTATCATAAATAATCCTGGTAACTATTGAATATGGGCGCTCGGTTAGTTTGCCGGTTGCTCTTGCTGCGGGAAGCGTTGATGATTGGGTGCTGAAATATCCCCCGAAAGGGCATCCTTCCCAGCAGCGGTTACGGAACTGGCATTTTGTTCTGCCGGGAATTGCAGCCGTGAGATTTGCAACACGACCGATAAACATATGCCTTTGTTCATTATATGCTTTTTTTATCCTTTGTGCCATTTCTTTCTCAACGCAATTCAGATCCATGGGCGGAAGAAAATGTCCATCAGGCAAATGGGCCAGTCCTTCTTTTGATCCGCTGATGCCGGCAAATTTTTCCGTATAGTCGTACCAGGGAGCGATATCACGGTAACGTATAGGCCAGTCCACAGCTATGCCATCTTTCAGGTTGGCTTCAAAATCCATATCGCTTAATCTGTATGATTGCCTGCCCCACAAAATGGACCGTCCGCCCATCTGATAACTGCGCCACCACGCAAAGGGTTGTACCTGAACATAAGGACAATCTTTTTCATTAACCCAATAATCCATGATCGCCTCCTGCGCGGCGGTGCCATACATCGCCCAGTCGCGGGATATTACAGGATTATCTTTTATATACTTAAGAGGTGCTCTGCCCCTGTGTTGAAATTCCCAGGGGTTTTTCCCTGCACTGAGATAATCGCGGCCATGTTCAAAAGGGCGTCCCCTTTCCAGCATCAGCGTTTTCAAACCTTTTTCTGTGAGTTCTTTTGCGGCCCATCCCCCACTGATGCCTGAACCTATTACTATGGCGTCATACTTATTTTCAAGGCTGGTATTGATATTGGCTTTTGCTGTATCCTGCGGCATAAGCAATCATTTAGAAAATTTACAATTCAGCTATCTGAACGTCGCGGTAAAAAATTTCTGCACCCTCAGATTGTATAATGATACGGCCATTATTGATTGATGGTGAAGAACCTTCATTTACAACAATACCATTAACCTTATAAATAATACTGCCATTCCTGCTGATAATTTCAACCAGGTTCCATTCTCCGCTGGGCTTTTCTCCATCCCGCTTTTTCTGTGCACGCTGATAATCTTTGGGAATAGTTCTGTTACCATCAAATACGATGGTGGCACTGTCAACCATCCAGAAATCGCCGACGTCTCCTTCCTGTATCTGGCATTCCACCGATTTTTGCCAAACCTCATCTTTCGCATTTACAGGCACATAAAATAAAATCCCATTGTCGCGCCTGGTTGTATCTGCATCTCTGGGTGGCCATTTTTTTGTCCCCCATTTAAACCAGAAACGCATATGAAAATTACTGTAACTTTTTTCTGTAGCCAGGTATCCGAATTCTTTTCCTGAAATGTGTAATAATTTATTTTCAATCCGAAACACAGAATCCGGGTCGTTATTCTTTCCTTTCTTCGCGAGAAAACTATACCAGCCGGAAAAATTTTTTCCATTGAACATTGCAATGAATTTCTCTTTTCCCGGATCTGAATTGATTTGCGCGGCGGAAGTAAATACATTCATGATAACAACTGAAACAAGTACGAATAGTTGCTTCATTATTTCTTATTTGTATTAGTTAATATTACCGGCATATCATTATTCATCGCAATAATTGTTCGTCCACGCTTTAAAGACATTATATCTCTCACAGCACCTCTGATATTGATACCACTGGAGTCTGGTGGTATAGAACGGAAGTTACCATTGCCATCTCCTTTCAGTAATAACCCATAACTGCCATCATAGATCCCTACCTCAGGTTTGCTCTCATAAAAGTTCCCGCCCATCAATATATCCTTCTTCCCGTCTCCGTCATAGTCCTCCACACTCAGTCCATACATTACACTCAGTTGTGCCTCCTTTGGCAACACCCGCTTCTCATACCCTCCCTTACCATCATTGATCAGTACACAACTCCGCAGCTCATACGCACTCAGCCTCGTCGCCTCCTTCAACTGCTCTTCTGTAAATATATCCCTTACCCCCTGACGTTCATAGGCTGCATACTTCAGGTATTTCTTCTTCAGGTAAGGAAGCACATTCACCAGGTCGTGACGCAGAGCCATCGGGTAGCTCGAGTCACCGTTATAACAGCTCACCACCTGCTCCACACTTCCATTGTGATCAAAATCACTCACCCACATCTCCACCGGCTTCTGCCCGCTGCATTTAAATCTGCTGTTCTCTCCATGATTACCCAGCACCAGGTCGTCCCGGCCATCTCCATTGATGTCCGACACCTTCACCCGGTTCCACCATCCGTTGCTCTTTCCCAGGCCCGCCAGCTCCGTTACCTCTTCCAGGGTTTTCCCCCTGTTCCTGAACACCCGCACCGGC
>JAATGW010000591.1 GCA_015654495.1 Chitinophagales bacterium | reverse complement strand
TCGCTGTCCGTAAAAAAGGAATGTCAACCCTTGAAATTGCCAGATCCCTTTCCATCAGGCAAACCACCGCCTGGCTATTTAAAAGAAAACTCCAGGAAGCCATGAAACCCAACGCCATCCTGGTCTCTTCTCAGCACACTGATGTTCATGAGATCATCTTTGGCGGAGCCGGTGAGGAAAAAAACAGCAGGTTTAAGGGTGGAGAGAAAAGAGCCCGCATCACCATCGAGATCAAAGGCCGCAGATTTGGTCTCGGGCAGGGAAAGATAATAGATCAGGAACCAGAACTTCCTTCAGGCGGTCAGTCATCTGAAAAAAAAGACAAAACAGAACCGGAAAGAAAAGAGTCAAAAAGAAAAGGAGGAAAGAGCCCGAAAAAATGCAGCAGTTCAGATGTTGTCATCCTGAACCTGAGAAACTGGCTCCGGGGAATACATCATCATTGTTCAGGCAGGTTTGCTCAGGGTTATCTTGATGAATTCTTCTTCCGTTTTAACAGGAGAAGCAATCTCAAAGGCATCTGGCACCAGCTTATTGAAATCATGCTGTCCCGGCAACCTTACTTCTATCAACCGAAGGAGGCCTAAATGGTTAGTCGGGTCTTTGAAGCACCGCCGGCAGACAACTCACTATTCACTCATAAAAACCCCCACCTCACTCAACACCACAGCCACAGGACATTTAATAACTTTCAACCTTAACCTTGCTGTCATTACAGGCTTGTCTAATTTTACCAGCCTGCATGCGCCAATACTGGTTACAGTTGCAATGTTTTTCCATTGTCCGTCTATCCAGGCCTCGAGTTGAATCTCTTCTATACGCTGACCAAGAGCTATGTTTTCACGCAAACGGATCAGATCAAAATTCTGAGGCGACTTCCATTCAAAAACAAGTTCGGGTGTTGTTATCTGATCGTCAGTAGCCCAATAGCTGACACGGTTATTGTCAGTTAAAGCCTTTACACCGTATAGTTTCTCATTTGCTCCGCGGATATTACTTGCACGTATAGTTGCATTTTTTGCAAGATCAACAGAAAATGCCTTTTCCAGTTTCCGGCCGAAGGCGGCAAGCGAAGCAACATCATTTTCATGCAGCAGTCCATGCGTATCTGGCGCTACTCCGATGTCAAGAGACGCACCCCTCCCGACACTTTTCAGATACAGGTCAAATAATTTATCAGGAGTTTTTACTGTACTGTCTTCTTCGGGATGATAAAACCATCCTTTTCTCAAAGGCACGTCACATTCGGCGGGAATCCAGAATTTTCCATTTCGGGTACCCTCCGGCGAAAGTTCATCCCTTACATCGCCCGGACCCACAGTAGTTTTTCCTTCCCTGGGCATTGGTGTAAATGTAGCCCAGGAGGTAGGCGCCGCTTCTCCCCGCTCATTTCCAACCCAACGAATATCAAGCCCGATATCGCTGAAAATATTCGCCTTCGGTTGCAGCTTTCTGGTCATAGCCCAGGTGGTATCCCAGCCGTAATAAACGGTGCGGTCAATCTTTCTTGATTCGCGGGCACCGCCATAATAACCATCACCACCATTTGCTCCATCATGCCACGACATAAAAAGATCACCATACCTGCTGTACAATTCTTTCAACTGATTTCTGTAAGTCTGAACATAGGCATTAGTCCCATACGCAGGATTGTTTCTATCCCACGGTGAACAGTAAACGCCGAATTTGATTCCGTTCGCCTTACATGCTTCCTGAAACTCCTTAACCATATCTCCTTTCCCCTCCCGCCAGTTACTCTTACTTATATTATAATCAGTGGTTGAAGTTGGCCACAAACAAAATCCATCATGATGTTTGGCGACCATGATTAACCCTTTAAATCCTCCGGCTTTCACAGCTCTTACAATCTGACCAGCATCAAAACGGTCGGGATTAAATATCCTCGGATCCGCGTCTCCGTAACCCCATTCCTTATTCTCAAAAGTGGTTGGTGTAAAATGTAAGATCACATACATATCCAGCTCATGCCACTGTAACTGGCGTGCCGAGGGTAGCACCCCATAGGGCTTTGGCACTGTATTCTGTGCAATCAGGTTTTCAAAACAAAAGATCAGAAAAAATAATAAAAAATTCCTCATGCCTGTTTCATTTCTGTATAACTGATCAATGTGCCAATACCGGTAATGGATATACGAACTTCATCACCTTCCTGCAAAGTAAAATCATCAGGCGGTACGATGCCCGTTCCCGTCATCAGATAACAGCCGTTGGGAAAATCAGATTCCCGGAAAAGATAACCAACCAGCTCATCATGGTCCCTTTTCATCTGGTCAATGGTAATATTCCCATCAAACATATCCTGCCCTTTTCTGATAATATGCAGACGTATGGTCGCATCTCTCGGAATAACTCTTTCTCTTACCAGCAAGCAGGGTCCGATAGCAGCGCTATACTGATAGGATTTCGCCTGTGGAAGATACAATGGATTCTCTCCTTCGATGCTTCGGGAACTCACATCATTGCCTACGGTGTATCCTTCAATTGTTCCTGCAGAAGAAATAAACAGTGTCAACTCAGGTTCAGGAACATCCCAGGTAGAATCTTTACGTATCCTTATTTTTCCGCGGTGGCCGGTAGTTCTCTGAGGCAATGCTTTGAAAAAAAGTTCCGGTCTGTCGGCATGGTACACTTTATCATAAAAGGTTCCACCCCCTGCATCTTTGGACTCTTCCATCCTCGCCGTTCTGCTCCGGTAATAAGTAACACCTGCAGCCCATATTTCCTGCTGCTTTATCGGCGGATCAAAAGCGGTATCCGGATCGGGTGCAGTACCTGGTTCGAACTCAGAAAGCTTGTTTACCAGGTATTGAAATAAGTCTTTCCGGTTTACCAACTCATCCCAGTCAGCAGATGTTTGATAATAACTGCCTTCATGTTCTATAATTATTGTTTCTTTTTTCTTATATAATTTCATATGCGCAGAATATAAAATCTAAAATAATGGAATTAACCTTTCATGTCATATAAAAAGGTTGGCAATCTTTTTATTAATTTCAACGCGAAATAGAAAGTATGATATTTTCACTGGAGAATAAATCGGTTATAATCACAGGCGGGGCAAGTGGCATAGGACTGGCAATCACTAAACTCTTCGCAAGTCAGGGAGCAGAGGTCCATATCCTCGAACTGAATGAAAGCCTTGCAAATGAAGTCGTCGCTGAGATCCGGAATGCAGGGCAAAAGGCCAATGCATTTGGAGTGAATATCGCAGAGCAACAGAAAGTGGCTGAAGTCGTCAACAATATCGCCTCATCTTCCGGCATAGATATACTAGTGAATAATGCAGGTATTGCACATGTCGGCAACGCTGTCAACACGACTGAAGCTGATTTCGACAGAATAATTTCTGTTAATATTAAAGGAACATACAATTGTCTTCACGCCGTTATTCCGCATATGTTGGAGCGCGGAAAAGGGGTTATACTTAATATGGCTTCGATAGCGGCTACCATTGGCATTCCTGACCGTTTTGCTTACAGCATGAGTAAGGGCGCGGCGATAAGTATGACCCTAAGTGTTGCAAAGGATTACCTGAAACAAGGCATCCGGTGTAATTGTATTTCTCCTGCAAGGGTTCACACACCTTTTGTAGATGGTTTTATCAACAAGAATTACCCGGGCAAAGAACAGGAAATGTTTGAAAAACTTTCTGCAACTCAACCAATCGGTCGAATGGCAACTCCGGCAGAAATTGCTTATCTCGCATTATTTCTTTGCAGTGATGAATCAGGCTTCATCACAGGCTGCGATTACCCTATTGACGGGGGTTTCACAAGGCTCAACAATTAACCCTTTGGCCGACTGGATATAAACTTTTGAACAGCCTGAACAACACCGATATTTAATACTGCGGAACAGTTACCTTGATAATGCAGGTTTGATTTAGGATGTTTACTATATTTCCATTCTTTAATTGTTTAATCAAAAATTATTTTTAAAGTGAAACTATTTCGTTTTGGTAAGGAAGGACAGGAGAAACCAGGAGTCATTTTATCTTCAGGGAGAAGTGTTGATGTTTCCGGATTTGGCTCGGATTACACTGAAAAATTTTTTACTGAAGATGGCATCAGTAAACTAAAAAAATGGCTTGAACAGCACGCTGATTCCTGTCCCGAAGTCAAATGGGGTGAAAGATTCGGATCCTGTATAGCCAGGCCTTCCAAAATAATTTGTGTCGGATTGAACTACGCAAAACATGCTG
This sequence comes from Chitinophagales bacterium, assembly GCA_015654495.1. Classification (GTDB taxonomy): domain Bacteria; phylum Bacteroidota; class Bacteroidia; order Chitinophagales; family Chitinophagaceae; genus Pollutibacter. Next base: position 3,278 of record JAATGW010000591.1, on the reverse strand, counting down.
CAGAAAGCGGTGCAGAGATCCCAAAGGAACCTATCCTGTTTTTCAAAAGTACTACGGCACTTTGCGGCCCGAACGACAACCTGATCATACCCAGGAATTCACATAAGACTGACTGGGAAGTTGAACTCGCCGTAGTAATCGGGAAAAAAGCAACTTATGTAGAATTTGAAAATGCGATGGATTTTGTGGCTGGCTATTGTACTCATAACGACTATAGCGAACGCGAATTTCAACTGGAACGCGGCGGCCAATGGGTAAAGGGAAAAAGCGCCGACAGCTTCGCTCCATTAGGTCCCTGGCTGGTTACAAAAGATGAAATTGCAGATCCGCATAAACTTCGGCTATGGCTCGACGTGAATGGACAGCACATGCAGGATTCAACCACAGCAGATTTCATTTTTAATATCCCCTTCTTAATTTCCTATATTTCAAAATTTATGACCTTACTTCCAGGCGACGTCATTTCAACAGGCACACCCTCGGGTGTAGGATTGGGTTTGAAGCCACCGAAATACCTTGTGCCGGGAGATATTATCAGACTGGGAATTGACGGGCTTGGTGAACAGCAGCAGGTTGCGATAAAAGCTCCGTAATTTTATGACGATAGATGCTCATCAGCATTTTTGGAAATTTAACCCCGTCCGGGATGCCTGGATAACACCGGATATGGAAGTAATCCGAAAGGATTTTTTTCCGGATGAACTTGAGAAAATACTTCAGTCAAATGGTATTGACGGCTCCGTCGCGGTTCAGGCTGATGAGTCAGAAACAGAAACGGATTTTTTACTTGGTCTCGCGGAGAAAAATGATTTCATTAAAGCTGTTGTTGGATGGGTTGATCTGAAATCACCCGGCATTGAAGAAAAAATTGTTGCGCGAAAATCAAATAATAAGCTAAAAGGTTTTCGAAGCATAATGCAGGGAAGGCCCGATGAAATGTATCTGACAAATCCGGATTTTAAATCCGGAATCAGATACCTGAGTCAATATAATTACAGGTTTGATCTTCTGATTTTTCATGATCAGTTGCTGTCATTAAATCGCTTTGTTGAAAATTTTCCCGATCAGTATTTCATCCTCGATCACCTTGGTAAACCTGCTATAAAATACAAGGAAATTAAGAGGTGGAAAGAGCAGATCCGTATCTTATCGCGGCATCCGCTAACCTATTGTAAACTGAGTGGATTGATTACGGAATCAGACTGGAAAAACTGGCGCTACGAAGATCTTTCACCTTATCTTGAAATTGCGGCCGAATTTTTCGGAACCGAACGACTGTGTTTTGGTTCGGATTGGCCTGTATGTTTACTTGCCGGTTCTTATGGCGAAGTTCAGGGTGTGCTTACGAAGTTTCTCGCACAGGTTTCAGATGCTGAGCGAAAAAAAGTAATGGGAGAAAATACAATTCGTTTTTATCAAATAGATTGACATGGATTTACAATTGAAAGAGAAAATAATTGTTGTTTCCGGTGGTGCTAAAGGCATTGGCGAGGGCATCGTAAGAACACTTGCAGAAGAAGGCGCGCTTCCTGTGATCATAGGCAGGAACAGGGACGACAATATGAAAGCCCTTGATCAGATTCAGCATAAGGGGAACCAGGTTGTTGCCGAACTAACAAATCCTGACGAATGCAAAAAGGCAATTGATGCTGTTGCGGCGATGTATGGACGTATTGATGGTCTGGTTAATAACGCCGGCATCAATGATAGCGTTAACCTGGAGGAAGGAACTTATGACAGGTTTATGGCTTCACTTCATAAAAACCTTGTACATTATTATTTGCTTGCCCACCACGCCCTTCCCTACCTCATTCAGTCGAAAGGTGCTATTGTAAACATTGGTTCAAAGGTTGCTGAAACCGGCCAGGGCGGCACATCGGCATACGCTGCGGCTAATGGTGGCCGTAATGCACTCACGCGTGAATGGGCAGTGGAACTTTTGAAATACGGTATTCGGGTAAACGCGGTAATTGTAGCGGAATCCTATACTCCCTTATATGAAAAATGGGTACAGACCCTTCCCGATCCCGAAGCAACTTTAAAAAAAATTACTGAAAAAATACCGTTGGGTCAGCGCATGACCACTATTGAAGAGATCGGCTCGGCTGTTGCGTTTCTGTTGTCAGAGAAATCGAGCCATACCACGGGACAGTTGATTCATGTTGACGGAGGCTATACACACCTCGATCGGGCGCTGTGAAAATTTAATGGTAAACTCAAAGACGTTCAACGTTGAACGTTATACGTTAAACGTTAACCCAATTCCAACTTGCTGATATGAGATCAAAGAACCCTTATCTGTTTGCATTTATCCTGGTTACCAGCTTATTTTTTCTCTGGGGTCTTGCCTATGGACTGCTGGATGTACTGAATAAACATTTCCAGGAAACATTGAATATCACCCGGCAACGCTCAACGCTGTTACAAGGTGCATACTTCGGTGCCTACTTTGCAGTTGCATTGCCCGCAGGATTATTTATGAAGAAAGCCGGCTATAAAAAGGGAATCATTTTCGGACTGATTCTATATGCTGTCGGCGCAACTTTATTTTATCCATCCGCGGAATTGTCGTCATTTCCATTTTTTCTCCTATCGCTCTTTATACTCGCCTGTGGCCTAACATTTCTTGAAACCGCGGCCAATCCATACATTACCGTTTTGGGAGAGCCGGAGACATCGGCGTTCAGACTTAATCTCTCACAGAGCTTTAATGGGGTCGGAGCGTTTGTTGGTCCGATAATCGGAGGTGCACTTTTTTTTGGCGGGAATGACTCTTCAGGTTCAAAGGATTTAGACTCCGTCCAGTTTGTGTATCTGTTAATTGCCGGAGTGGTTTTACTGGTGGCCCTGATTTTTTTCCTGACGCCTATGCCTGAGGTAAAAGAAGAAGAAAAAGTCATTAACAAAGCGATGCATTCGGGAAAGACGCTCTTTCAGCACAGTCATTTCAAACATGCGGTGGTCGCGCAATTCTTTTATGTTGCCGCGCAGGTAGGTATCGCTGCGCTGTTTATAAACTATTGTACAGAAAAGGGCCTTGGAATTTCAAACGAGCAGGCTTCTTATCTCCTTTCGATGAGCCTGCTTTTATTTACAATCGGTCGTTTTACAGGTACAGCAATTATGCGTAAGGTGGAACCTAATAAACTCCTGGCCGTGTACGCGATTATCAATATTGTTCTGTGTATTCTGGTGATCTGGGCATCCGGAATGATATCCGTAGGTGCACTAATGGCCATTTTCTTTTTCGAATCGATCATGTTCCCAACAATTTTTGC
>JAATGW010000794.1 GCA_015654495.1 Chitinophagales bacterium | reverse complement strand
CCAAACTCAACGACAATGATATTTATAACAGATAGACGGTAAGCCGTTAAAGGCGGAAAGGAACGGTAAAAAGAGCGTTTAACTAATGACATTGTCGAAATTAAACAGGAACAGGATTTTCATCAAAATACAAAATCTTAGCTCATATGACTTAATCGGCAGGCCCTAATTAGCAGGATAATCCAGGGTGAAAGCAGAAACACTTGAATCAGATTCAGCAAGATCCTGTTCTGCAAATGACTCCTCCGGAATAAGCAGGAGCTCTCCGTTTGAAAATTCGGTCTGACTCAGACAGCTCACCGCAAGCGCTGGTGCGCCCTGATCGCGTTGCAGTCTCAGCCTCGCATATTTAAACCAGAATCCGGGCTTGTTGCTATGCCATGTGCCCACGTTTATTGTGCGTACGAGCTTTTTGCCGGAGAATAAAAGCATTTTTGTTTTCAGATCCTTTTCGTTCGGCCCTCCTTCCCTGTTTGTTGTCATTACCATTGTGCCGTTCTTCAGCATAGTCGAATGAAATATCACACCTTCTACTTTTGCCAGCTTGTCAACTTTTTTTGTTTTACGGTTCCAGCGGTAAACGCCCTCGTGACGCTGGTCATAGGTGTCAGCCCCCCAGTAAACATAATCCTTATCAAACACCAATTGTGTTGCGCGCCATACCTGGGATCCGCTTCCGATATTATGAAGGGTTTTATAGTTATCGTCTGACCAGGCGATCCTTGGTTCAGTCTTAACGTCACCTGTACAAATCCATATTTTATCTTCAAAAGGATCTTTGTGTAAAGCATGAATATGCCGGATCTCGCCAGGTTTGAAACTATAGTTCACATTCCAGCTATAGCCACGGTCCGTACTAACGTATACCCGCACCTGTTGTCGTTCCTCGTTTCTGAAATATTCTCCGAAACAATATGTACTGTCATTAAGCCTCACCATTCCGTTATCCAGTATGCCCTGGTCGCCTTTGCGGTAGTGAGTGAGGTCCATCGACTTCCTGAAAGTTTTGGTTGTATCTGAATAGGTCCAGATTCCTCCTGCAGAAAGCGCAACTATTTCGCCTGACCCACTTGCAATAATTTCCATGCATTCCGGGCGAAGAGTAAATTTTCGTACCAGGCTGAAATTGCGAAACCAGTACATCGAAAACCCCGTGGGCACATGTGCAAATTTCAGAAAACGATCGCTGCCATTCTCCAAACGATAGATGATCATTCCCCTGGTTGCATACAGATTTTTCTGATCATCATAGCCCTGAACAATGAGCTCTTCAGCACGGTATCCCTTAAAACCAAGTATCCTGTCGGCCTTCAGCTTTATCTCTTCCGGTCCATTGTAATCAGCGATCAGATAAATAAAACAGCCAGTCAGTAACAGCACTAGTGCTGTTCTGAAAATTCTTTTAATTGCAATAAAGCTGGTTACAAATCTGAGCATAAAAAAAAGTATCGGGTTAGAAAAGTTCTGTTAACAGGCTATTATCATTTGTTAATGCCAGACAGAATGCAGAAAAGAGAAATCGTAAGAAATAATGCCTCTGCTGGCGGGCACATCAATTAGCCGGTTCAGATTTGCTAACGGTATAATCTAAACGTAAACTCAAAGATTAAATTGACAAGCTGTAAAAAAAATCTTCGTTTTCTATTAATAAAAAATCATGTGTTTTATAATCAGCATATTTAGGTATTAAATAAATATTGATGTATAAAGCCATGGTCTGTAGATATAAACCCGGGAACAGTCGTTTTCTGTTGAAAATTAATTATTTAACGTAGACGTATCAACGATAATCAGTGCGAATTTTATGGAGCAGGACTTTTTGAAAAATAAATTTCAATGGTCAACCGTTTTAGCTGGTGTCCGAAAATTTAATTGTTAAATGGAACCTGAGGTAAAAAAACAAGTAGCTGGCAGCATGTGAGGAGCGAGCCGGGAGGTGAAGAAAATAGATTGTTAAATATCTGCCGTACCAACGATATCAAAAAAACATATTACGCAAAATCGGAACTTGCAATCGCACCGGAAAAAATCCGGTTCAAATCAATCCTATCAGACTATGAACACTGACTTTAAAACCGTATCCCGGATCAATAACTGGCACAAAAATCCGGATTCAATTCTTGAACTACCAACCCTGAATGAACTGATCAGTCTTATTTCAAAGATCGAAGATGAAGAGACCTTTGAACTGCTCCGCGAAACTTTTACCAGTCATCAACATCATTATCATCCCGAGCAAACCATGCTCATCAATGCTCATATATGGGGAAGGCAACAGTACCTTCATTCTGAGAAAAGAATGACAGAACGGAGAGCGTGAATTACGTTCAATGTTTAACGTTAAACGTTGAACGTGGATTGGGATTTGCAGTTAAATAATTAACTTAACTGCCAAATCCGCTTTACATGTCACTAAAAAACCGCCGTGAAGTTATAAAAGCGCTGGCCTTCGGCAGTGGAGCCATGCTTTTTTCACCAAACAGTTTGCTCGCTGCTACAGGAAAAAAGAAAGACCGCCTTGGTGTGGCACTTGTCGGCCTTGGATACTACAGCAACGATCTGCTTGCACCTGCACTTCAACTCACAAAGAATTGTTACCTGGCAGGGATCGTAACCGGTACCCCATCCAAAGAAGAAATCTGGAAGAAAAAATACTCAATACCTGACAAGAATATTTATAACTACGGCAATTTTGATCAACTCGCCAATAATCCTGATATCGACATTGTGTATGTTGTACTGCCTCCATCTATGCACAGGGAATATTCGATCCGCGCTGCGGAAGCCGGCAAACATGTTTGGTGTGAAAAACCAATGGCGATCTCTGTTCAGGAATGTACAGACATGATCAATGCCTGCAACAAAAACAAAAAATCACTCGCAATAGGCTACAGACTTCATCATGAACCTAATACCCGGGAATACCGCAAGCTTATTAAGAGTGGCGCGCTGGGAAAAATAAAGTCGCTGAGCTGCGGTGCCGGTTATCGTGATGACAGAACGAATCACTGGAAGCAGAAAAAAGAAATGGGCGGTGGGGTACTTGGTGATATGGGTGTTTATGCCATTCAGGGTTCGCGCTGCGGATCGGGTATGGAACCGCTTTCAATAATTTCCGCAACGGTGTCGACTACACGACCTGAAATTTATAAGAACGGACTCGATGAAACGGTTGTCGCAAAGCTCGAGTACCCGGGGGGATTGGTTGCTGATATAAAAACAACTTATGGAGAAGGCATGAACTATCTGAACGTGACCGGTGAAAAAGGCGAACTAAGAATGAATCCTTTTTCTGCCTATTCCGGTGTAAAAGGTCAGAGTCCGTTGGGAGACATTAACCATCCTTATAATGTACCGATGCAACAGGCAATGCAGATGGACGATGATGCAATGGCAATCATGCAGAACAAACCTATGATGGTTCCGGGTGAAGAAGGTCTACGCGACATACGGATTGTTCAGGCCATTTATAAGTCAGCCGCTGAAGGCAAATCTGTGAAACTCACGTGATTTGCGACTTGCATTAACTGATAAACAATCTGCAATCTTAGTCATACCACAGGAGCCGGCAGTTCTTCATTGCCGTTTTCAAAACCGGACTCCTGATTATGCGCGTCATGTGATCCGATTAAAGCTGCATCGTACCATTCTCTTTCCGCCCTGCTGGTAATCTGTACAATTTTCATGATCAGAACCAGTGCAGCAAGTTCCATCGGATATACAATCAGATCGAGAATAGTCTCCGTCTTTATCTGCTCGAGCGTTTCAGCATTGAGCCCAATACGTGCAGAAAAATTTGCCAGGAGTCCTGATACAATCCACACAATCCACCACCAGCCCACTATAGTCCCTGATTTTGGATTTTCTTTTGAAGAAGAATTTCTTTGCGTAATCGTCCAGATTTCCATCATTATCCTGTATGGACGAACGAGGTTCATAAAGGGTACAAACCAGGCGCCTGCAGCCCAGCTTTCCTCAAACTCCAATCCCCAGGCACCTGACTGGTGAAGATTGTAATAGGCTCTCCTGAACCATTGAATAAAGAAAACAACGGCCAGAATATAAACGGTCAACTGCGCAAGCGAGAGTATACCGTCAATCGCATCGACCCAGGTCAATGCGTCTATATCCATCGTTTCTTCAGGTGCAGATATTACCAGTAATTTGTAGATTGTAAAAAGCAAACGAACAATATAGAATAAAAACAAAAAGCGGAACAGGAAAATGATATGTGTAGCCCTTGTACTGTTGTCTTTCATTGTGGTCATGACTTAAAATTGAATCAGGTTAGCAAACTTGGTTAATTAAAGATAAAAGTGCAAAAACATATATTCAAGTTTTTTACGGGAATAATCTGAATGCAATTAATTAATAATGAAATAGCTCAGAAATTATTTATTTCACTTCAAAATAGAATCATGAGAAAAACCTGTTTTTGTATTCTGATAGTCCTTATCAGTATTGATCTTCAGGCACAAACTTTTGCAAAAGGGATTGTATATGAAGATCTGAACGGCAATGGAAAAATGGACCGGAAAGAAAAAGGGATTCCCGGGGTAGCGGTTTCCAACAGTGTGGATGTGGTGCTTACTGGTTCTGATGGCGGGTATCAGCTGGACGCAGGCAACGACAGGATCATCTTTGTAATTAAACCAGCCGGTTATGCTATGAAGCTGGACAGCAATTTTCAGTCTCCCTTTTACTATAATCACAAACCAAATGGTTCTCCAGCGGGATATAAATATGCTGCAGTTAAACCAACCGGGCAATTGCCGGCAATGATCAATTTCGGGTTGAAAAAAGTTGCAGAGAATGATGATTTTACAGCATTGATTTTCGGAGATCCGCAGCCGTATACCAAACAGGAACTGGATTATTTTACCCGTGGCATTGTCGATAGCCTTGCTGCAGTTAAGAATATTGTTTTTGGTATCAGTCTGGGCGACATTGTTGGTGATAATCTTGATCTCCATAAACCCTACCTGGAAACGATGCGCAAAATCGGAATACCATGGTATAATGTAATGGGTAACCACGATATGAATTATGAAGCGAAAGAAGATTCATTATCTGATGAAAGCTTTGAAGCACATTTTGGTCCTGCCAACTATTCCTATAATTACGGTAAGGTACACTCGATAATTATGGATGATATCCTGTATCCGGATCCACGCGATGGAAGCAGCTACTGGGGCGGCTTCAGGAAAGAACAACTTGATTTTGTTGAAAACGACCTGAAACATGTAAGCAAGGATCAACTGGTAATTGTTTCATTCCATATCCCGCTGATGCAGTACAATGATACCTACCGTTTAACTGACAGGCAGAGGTTATTTGATCTCCTGGCAGAGTTTCCTCATGTACTTATTTTGTCGGCCCATACCCATTTACAACGGAACGATTTCTATACAAAAGCTGACGGATGGAATGGAGCTAAACCACTGCATGAATACAATGCTGCTACTACGTCCGGCGACTGGTATTCAGGCGAGCTCGATGAGAGGGGAATTCCGTACTCAACGATGCGTGATGGTACTCCAAAAGGATTTGCCTATATACATTTCAAAGGAAATGAATATGTGATCGACTACCAGGTTGCCGGGAAACCAGCAGGATACCAGATCGATATATTCACTCCAAACGTGATACCGCAGCCGCAAAGAAATTACCGGATCTATGCAAATTATTTTATGGGTTCTGCAAAAGACCAGCTGGAATACCATATTGATGGCGGTGAATGGAAGAAAATGACATTCACGGAAGATCCCTCACCTGCTTATCTTGATCTGTTGCACCGCTGGGATTTTACCACCTCATTAATGCCGGGCCGAAGGCCCAGTAATCCTGCAAAATCAACCCATGTGTGGTTTGCGGATCTTCCTTCTCAACTTTCATTAGGAGAACATCTTGTTGAAGTACGCGTAACAGATTTATTTGGGAGAACTGTAATACAGCAGAAAAAATTCACTGTTGCTCTGTAAACCTCGGAGGTGTTTCTTTACAGGTTGGCCTGATTGGCGCCTCAACTATAAATTAACAATCAAATCAGAACTGAACCGGGCATCTGGATTGCTGAGCTGAGCTGCTTCTGATATTCAAAAAGTCTTTAAAGGAAAGCGTAAGTTCAAAGCCGCCTTTCATTTGGGAAGCGGTTTTTAATTTACTTATATTGACATCATAACTCACCGCAAGACTTAGTTTATAATAATCAAATTTAATCAGCGGAATCAGGGCATCATTCCATCTATAGAAAATACCCACACCCACACCAAGTTTTTCCTCCTCCTCTTCTTCAACAAAATAATGACTCAGGAGGACGCCGCCCTGGCCCTGGTAATTACCTCCCTGAACGAAAAAGTCACCATAAAAAAAGAGACGATCATATTCACTTGCCGGAACAGACACGCCAAGATTTAAAACTGCCTTTGGATTCAGACTTACATCATGCTCTCTGCTGAAAGCAACTTTCGGTTTATTGAGGTGAAAAAATGCGCCCCCAATGTAAAATTTTCCGTCATAACCAAAACGGGAACTATAAGCTACGCCAACTGATGCATCAAAATAGGAAAGATTGGTATTTGAAAATGTCTGACTTGTTGGATTGGTTGCTGAATAAGCGCCATTGATGAACTGATCATCAAAACTTAATCTGGAAGGATCAAAGCGCTGCTGTACCAATCCACCAATAAAGCCCAAAGAAATATACCTGTCCATTTCTCCATTCAAAAGTTTGTGGTAGGTAACGGTAGGCATTACCTGCGTTTTTCCAAGCCTTGAATCGCCTGCTATATCATTCGTTGCCTGAATGCCAAAGCTTACATAATCACCTGATCTGTCACTTACCAGGAATTTTGTTTCTACTCCCAGTGCCAGCGTTTGAAAAGGGACTGTAACACTGGCCCATTGGCGCCGGAAACCGCTCGTTACACGTATATCCCCACGATAAAAACCCGACAATGCCGGATTTCGAAGCAGCGGCAGTTCGTAAAACTGTGAAAAGTTAATGTCCTGGCTATAGGCAGACCAGCACATGATCATCATAAAAAAGCATATCTGTAATTTTTTCATGCCCGTCTATTTTATGATTGAAACATTTCCTTTATAAACAAATGAAGTTCCGTTCTCACAGATAACTTCTGCCGTGTAAACGAATACTTCCGGACCGCCTATCTTCCCTCTGATCTTTCCGTCCCATGCATTATTAATATCATTCGGAAGGATATTGTTTCTTTCAAACACAAGCTCACCCCAACGATTAAATATTCTGAAATAGGTTACACGCGCAATACCCTTCGCCCTTAACATCAATTTATCATTGTGCCCGTCACCATCAGGCGTAAACGCATTTGGAATAAATACCTGTGCATTTTCACAGAAAGGTTTGATCTGAATAGTATCTGATGCCGGACATCCATAGATATTCCGGATTTGCACAGTATAAGTAATATTCTTTTTTATGGTTGCTACAGGATCAGCACAATTGCTGCAGGATAGGTCTGTCGAAGGCGACCATTGCCATGTTTTTACCGGCGCATTGGTAATGTCGGCGTACAATACATGTTCTGTACCCGTTGGCAATGTAAGATCCGGACCAAGGTTTATGCGTGAATAGTCACCTACTGCAATGTCAATATATGCAGTGTCACTGAAACAGCTGTTTTCATCACGACCAATTACCCGGTACCTTGTAGTAACCGTTGGGCTTGCAACAGGATTTGAAATTGTTGCATTGTTCAGACCCGAAGAGGGAGACCAGGTATAGCTACTTGCACCACTCACACCTAACGTCACTGATTCTCCGATACAAATGGTATCATTACCGGTTGTCTGAAGTTTGAAAGGGCGCATCACTTTCACCAGCACGCTATCTTCACTAAAACAACCTTCGGCATTTGTACCTCTTACAATATAATTTGTGGTTACAAAAGGAGCAGCAACAGGATCAGCGCAATCGCTGCAACTCAGTCCTGTGGCAGGCTGCCAATTATAGGTGAGTGCTCCTGAAGTTTGTAACCTTACAGATGATCCGATACAAATCGTTTTATCTTCGATCATTGCGAGCCGGGGTGTTTTGTAAACAGGAAACTGCACCCGGGCCGTATCGAAACATCCATTCACTGTACCTGCAATCAATTGAACACTGTAATTGCCGCTAACCAGAGGTGTGAAGCTGAAAGCCTGTGAGGTTCCGCTGATATTAACAGAAGATGTCCAGCTATAAGTTGTTACTGAATCGCCTGACTGTATGAATGATGAGAATCGCACCGGCTTATCCGTACATGATAAAGCATCCGTTGAAATTCCTGCGACAGGTATATCAAAAACATCTATATAAATTTTGCGGACAATAGTATCTGCACATCCACTCTCTGCAAGAACAATCATTGACACATTATAATCACCTGAAGCCGTGTACTTATGGCTCACATTAAATCCGGCCCCGTCTGTACCATCACCGAAAAGCCATTTCACTGCAGACTTCTTAAAAAACACCTGCGAACTGTCTTTGAAATTAACCATCGTTGACCCACAGGATTTTTGTTCGGCATATGAAAATCCTGCTGTCACTTTGTCCACTGTTATTGTATCAATTCCATTAATAATGATCCTGCAGGTTGAAGCAGATTGCAGTATGACTGAAGGCCGGAATTTTCCGGGATTGGAATACAGATGATAAACGACAGTTTGTTTTGTTTTCAGCTCTACACCATCGCCAAAATTCCAGATCAGTGTGTCTATGGTATTTCCTCTTACTTCAAACCTAAGCTGGTTACCGGCGCAGATATTTCCTGATCCATAGACAAGCGTTCCGTCCGGAATCTTTTTAGTAACCGTGATTATAGAGGAAACCGTATCGCTGCAGTAAAAGCCATCCGTATTCTGCCTGAATGTGGTAAGTAAAACTTTATACACTCCGGGTATCTGATAGAAATGTACCGGGTTCTTCTGAAACGATGTGTTGCCATCACCGAAATTCCAGAGATATGAATTTGCAGTATCAGAATGATTGCTGAAGTTTACTGAATCCCCCGCACAAACAGAACGTATCGTATATTCGAATGATGCTTTCGCGGTAGAAAAAACCTTTATCCTTTCAGTGGTACTTGTGTCAGAACATCCGTTTGAAGCAAAGAGTGTGACTGTGTATTCACCTTCGCGTGTATACACGTGCGTTATGGTATCAATATTCTTTACAGATGTATGAGTAGTTCCATCACCCAGATCCCATCTGAATAATGAAGCCCCTCTGGAATTATTGATCAGTTTCACGGTATGAGGTAAACATCCCGAAAGTTCATTCCCATTTACAGCCATATCAATCTTAATAGTATTTGGTGCAATTGCAATTGCATAAACCATTGAATCTCTTCCGCAGCTATTAATGGAAATCAGTTTAACGTTGAATGTATCCTTAATGCCACTGTTGTACACATGTGATACAGTATCTGCATTATTGACAGAAAGGGTTTCACCGTCCCCAAAATCCCAGATGAAATTCATCTGAAGTCCTCTTGAAATATTGTTAAACAACACACGCATAGGTGAGCAACCAAAACTTTTATCGGGTGTGAATAGTGATTTTGGTTTTGACTTCACGAGCACCGGCTTGCGGAAATAAATAGTATCACAACCAGTAAAGGCTTTTAGTGTTATCAGATATGTTGTATCTCCAAATTCAGGATCCGGCAGGAAAGTTATTGTACCCGGATGAGTTGCGTTGCTTACCTGTCCATTACCGAAATCCCAGACAAATCTGAACCTGTCTACTTCAGCAGTTGTATTGCTGACAGTAACCTGCAATGGTCCGCAACCAGTAGAATCTGAAAGGGTAAACGAGGGCACTGGTGCGGGCCTCGTGTAAAATTTATGATTGATAGAATCCGGTTTGCAACCAAAAGCACTATAAGCAATCAGCGATATTTTAACTGAGTCATCAGCCTTATTCATTATAAAACCCGGAAAGCTGTTTCCTGAACCAATCAGCCTGCCATCGGTATACCATTCGAACTTATTATTGATTGCAGCCGGAGAATTATTTAAAATACTTATACTAAAAGGAACACAGGCTGTATCTGCCGGATACGAGAATGCAGCTTTGGCATCCGGATTTACAGTTACTGCAATGATGTTCCGCGGGCCCTCGCAACCGGCTGTGCTTGTTTGACTGACAAAGTAATTCACAGTACCCGTAACCGTGGTTACCGGTGTGGGTGCCTGTGCCGATGAGATGCCTCCGGTAGCAGACAGGTACCAGTGTAATGAATGGCCGGGTAGCACTGATGCAGTGAGAGGAATTGCTGCCGTACCGATGCAATACGTTACAGGTGAATTTGTAATTGGTGACGGCGGAAGCGGATTTACAATTACATCCACTTTTGCAGGCGGCGATATACAATTATTTATTGTGACGCTTACAAAATACTCACCCTGGTTTATGGATTTCACATCCGGAATTTCAGGTGATTTCAGGTTACTGTTAAAGCCGCCCGGGCCCGTCCATGAATACAAAACCTGTCCGGGCAACACTGTGTTTGCATCAAGCCTGAGAACAGCCCCGGCACATACCGGTCCGTTAGATGCAGCCAGGGGTGCCGCGGGAGGATCTGGATCTGTAAGTACGAACGGACCTGCAAAATCGGAGGTACAATTATTAAGCACCACACTTACATCAGTATATGTTCCGGCTGTTAAAGATCCGATCAAAATATCTCCATTGGCTGCTGATACCAGGTCCACCGATTGGCTGATCCCATTTTTCTTATAATTTAAGTGGTAATTTGTATTTGCCTCCAGGCCGGTAAGTACAATACTCCCTGTTGATGATGCACAGGTCTGCGGGTTGATGGTCTTACCTGTAAGTATAACCGGAGTTTTATGCACAACAACATTTGTAGTTCCTGTTACCGAACAATTCCCTTTATCTCCCGTTATCTTCACGGTATAAAGACCTGTAGCATTTACCTGAACTGAATTGATTGCAGGATTCTGTTCACTGCTGCTGAATCCCGCCGGGCCTGTCCATATATAACTCAATATTCCACCACCCGTGGCCGATGAATTCAAACGCAAAACGGAACCATCACATACAGGACCATTATTGCCGGCAACCAGATTCCCCGGAGTCGTATGAACAATTACAGATACCGTATCGGATGCCGAAGTACATCCGCTAACGGTAACGAATACAGTATATATGCCCCCGTTTGAATTCTGAACACCTGGGATCTCAGGGTTTTGCAATTTGCTGGTGAAACCGGCAGGTCCATTCCAGTTATAGCTGGCTCCCGTAATACTGCTTTTTGCGATAAGTTTCAAATTTGTTCCGCTGCACAATTCCTGATCAGGACCTGCTACCGGCGGTGCAGGCGGGTCAGGGTCAAGCAGAACAACCGGTCCCGCCATATCAGAACTACAATCGTTAAGAACAGTAAAAATTTCGGAATAGGTTGCTGCGCCGAGTGCAGATAATTCCAACACCCCATTCGCATTGGATTGCATGGAGATGCTGACTGCAATTCCGTTCCGCTTATATTTTACAAGATATAAAGTAGCAGGACTAAGACCAAGCAGCTGTATCGAACCATTGGCGGAACCACAACCTGAAGGATCTTTTTTAATAGCACTTGTAATTTTTGGTGTTGGTTTGATCAGAACCGCAACAGTTCCCGTTGCATTACAACCACCTGCTGTGTTGGTTGCCTTTACGGTATAAGTTCCTGAAGCATTTGTTGTAACTGCCGGGATCGATGGATTTTGTTCAGCACTTGTAAAGCCCTCGGGTCCTGACCACATGTATGACACCGACAGATTTCCGGCCACTGAAGCAGAAAGATCCAGGGTATTGCCCGCACATAAGGGACTATTGCTACCAACTCTCGTGAGAACCGGAGTTACATTAACAATTACATTCACTGAAGCCGGATTGGAAACGCAGCCATTCAGTGTTGATGTTACTGTATATAAACCAGCCGCGGTAATATTTGCATTTGAAATTACAGGGTTGGGAGAGGAACTGGTAAATCCTGCCGGCCCCGTCCATTGGTAGGTTCCTGAGCTACCCGTTGCCGTTAGTTTCAGATCTGCGCCCGTACAAACAGGTCCGTTACTTGTAGCGACGGGTGTTGCCGGTGGGTTTGGATCAGAAAGGGTAAATGGTCCCGTTTTGTTTGAGGCACAACCTGCTGATTCAGCCGTGATCTCGCTATAGTCACCTGCGCTCAAAGAAGCAATGGTGATATCACCATTTGCGTTTGATCGCAGAGAAACAGTCAGCGGGACGCCATTTTTAAGGTACCTGATTCTAAACAATGTATTTGGATCGAGGCCCTTCAACGTAACCGTTCCGGTTGCAGAGCGACAGCTGACAGGATTTGTGAATGCAGCACTAATGGTGGGTATTGGATGGATGATTACTTCTATCGCGGATCTCGGGCCCTAACAACCTCCCAGGGAAGTCTGACTAACATAATATGTCTTTTTGCCAGCGACAAGGGTTGATGGTGTTGGTGCGGTGGTTGAACCAGTGCCAACGCTGATTGTGGTATACCAGTTCAGGTTTTTTCCGGTGAAGGTCGCTGTTAGAGGAACAGCGGTCTCCTCCATACAATACATTGCGGGTGAAATAACTCCCGGCGCTGGTGGCGATGGAAGTACCGTAACCATAAAACTCTTTTCTGTTTTACAACCATCATGGGTTGCTGTAACAGTGATGGTTGCGGTTACAGGAGATGTAAAAGAATTGATTGCAGTAAACTGTGGAATATTCCCGGTTCCGCTTACACCTGGTAATCCAATTCCCGGATTCGAACTTACCCAGGTTATTACTGCACCTGCTGTTGCACTTGAAAAATTATAGGGTCCCGCTTTGGCTCCGTTACAAATAGTATCCGGAGCTCCGACATTCAGCTCAGGAAGCGGTTTGATTGTGAAATTTTCAGAAACAGTGGTAGTTCCGCATTCGTTGGTAACAGACAGCGATATGGTATGCAGACCATTTCCTGTAAAACTGATATTTCCCGGGTTAAGACTGTTAGACGTTGCCGGACTGCCTCCCTGGAAGGACCATAAATAGGTTAACGGGGATGTTCCGCAATTGGTAACAATGGCCGAAGGATTTAACGTGACCGAACCACAGAAATTGGCAATCTGAGCGAGGCTGACTGTGGGAGGCTTTTTAACCTCAACAGTTTTACTGCTCGAAAATTCACCACAGGGATTTGTTACCTGTTGTGTTATTGTATATTTCCCCGGGTTATTAAAAATAAATGAAGGACTCACCGAAGACTCTGTACTGCCTGCGGCAAATTTCCAATCCGCGGAAGTACCGCAATTAGCACCGGTATAGTTTACAACCCATTTATAGGTCGCAGGTTTACAACTGTTGATCAGATTGGTTGTATTAGTGGCTTTTACAGTAAATGGCGTACAACCCGTATTATTGTCAATTGTAAATGAAGGAACCGGTTTTTCGGTTACACATACCAGTCGGGTAGCTGTTGTAGTACCGCATGGATTTGTGGCTTTAAGCGTAACCGTGTATATTCCCGGCGATAAAAAAATATGGCAGGGATTTTCAAGTGTGGAACTATTATTTCCACCGCTTGACGGATCACCGAAGTCCCATAGGTACTGTGTTAAGGTACTGCAGGCGGATCCCCAGTTTCCAAGAACTGTAGAATTACTGAAACAAACATTTTGGTTTACACAAACAGGAAGTATCGTATCGATAGCAGCCTCCGGTTTTATTCTTATCTGGATATTACCGGCTGTATATGGTGTGATATCGCAGGCATTAATCACTTTCAGTACTGCAGTAAAGGTTGGGTTAGGACAGGATGATGTTTTATAGGTATGATATACGGTATCGGGTGTAAGTGAAGTATTCAGCGGATGCTGGAGAATAACAGAATCGCCATCACCGAAATTCAATACATAATAAGTTCCGGGCGAATTATCCTGCCAGTTGCTTATGATAAAAGGAAGTGTAGCCGGTGCACAAAGTCCGGTGGTATTGCCTAATGTACCGAGGCCCCCCGCGGGGTTACTCTGATTGGCTACCAGGTAGGATTTCGAATTAGTACATCCATTGATTCCTTTCGCTGTAACTACAAGATTGAATGCGCCCAGTTTTGTATAGGTATGTTCCAAAGGAAAACTTCCTGCAGTCAGGTTATTCTGTACATTTCCATCGCCCCAGTTAATAGAATAAGTAGCGATACAGGCAGCATCCTGTGAACTATTATTTATTTTGATAGTATAATTAGGATTAGCTACCGTAGGCGAATTTTCGCAGTTGCTGAATGGAGAAAAAATATTGACATCACTTACTCCTACATCCGGCTTACGGATAACTTTAACAGGTCTTGATAAAGTGTCGGAACAACCATTGGCATCTGTTACTATGAGTTCATTTCTTCCTGTAAATGTTCCGCATCCAAAAATATTCAAAGCTCTGTTTACATTCTGTGTTGTTGCCTTTGTACCATCGGCAAAAGTCCAGGAATATTTATAAGGTGCCGTGCCTCCGGTAACTGTCGATGTAAACGCAATGACTGTACCGGAACAGGTGCTGTCGTTATTGAAATTAAAATTCGCAACAGGCTTTGGCCATGCTGTGAGTTTTACAGTATCATAATAGGTTACTGCAGTACCCAGTTTGACAACCACGCTGTAGTTGCCACTTGTGCCGGCTCTATAATTTGAACTGGTGGCACCGGAAATTTCAGCATTGTCTTTTGTCCACTGGATATCCGCATTTGCAGGTGCATTATTCGCAATGAGCAGGATGGTTTCACCCTGGCAGAATTTTAAAGGACCAGTATATCGGATAGTATCACCTGCTGCCAGTATCCTTGAAATAATGGTGTTCGGCTTTTTTTTCTGCAGCGGAGCTTTTGCCGGTACTGATTTTTGTTGAATTGTTTTGACTTTCTGCTGTGCGCTGGTATACGAAAAGAACAGGAATGCCTGGCCGAATGTCAACAGCAGAAATTTCAATGGTGTCATAATCAGCAGGAATTCAGGTTAGCCCTTGCGAAATACAATATACTACCTTAACAACCAAAATTTTAGTTCTGATATCATTTGTTCAGGGATTTTACAATCAATTATGCTAAAACGCCCTGTCAAAAAATAATTGGACTGAAATTCCCGGCAGTATTAAATCGTGGTTACCAGTATGATCTGATAAAACGTAAATTGTACAGCGATATTACCAACCGGTAAATTAATTTGGAATGGAAATTCGTCCGGAATTAGTGTTGATACAGTTTCTAAACTAAGGCAAATAGTGATTCTGTTGTATGCTTAGCACCTGACTGCCATACCTGTTATTAAAAAATTCCGGCACATATTAAAAAGCAAAATGAAAATTGAACAGATATATACCGGCTGCCTTGCTCAGGGCGCATATTATATTGAAAGTGATGGTGAAGCAGTGGTAATAGACCCTTTGCGTGAAGTTTACCCGTATATCCGGAAGGCTAAACTGAACAATGCAAAAATAAAATACGTTCTGGAAACGCATTTTCACGCAGACTTTGTTTCGGGTCATCTTGATCTTTCAAAAAATACAGGTGCTCCGATCGTTTACGGTCCCACAGCCAATCCTTCTTTTGATGCTTATATCGCGCAGGATGGAGAAATACTGCATTTTGGAAAAGCGAGTTTTAAAGTATTACATACGCCGGGTCATACCTTGGAGAGCAGCTGTTATTTATTGATGGATGAGAACGGAAAAGAAACAGCCATTTTTTCCGGAGATACCTTGTTTATCGGTGATGTAGGCCGGCCGGATCTCGCGCAAAAAGCAACATCCCTTACCCAGGAAGAACTGGCAGGCATGCTCTTCGATTCAATCCGAAAAAAAATAATGACACTACCCGATGATATTATCGTTTATCCGGCTCATGGTGCGGGTAGTGCCTGCGGTAAAAACATGAGTAAAGAAACCAGTGACACACTTGGCAATCAAAAAAAACACAACTATGCCTTACGCGCAAACATGACCCGTGATGAATTTATAAAAGAAGTCACAGATGGGTTACTCCCCCCTCCTGCTTATTTCCCTTTAAATGTGATGCTCAATAAGCAGGGTTATGAAAGTATCGATGCAGTAATGAAACGCGGGAATATCGGGCTGAGCGTTGATGATTTTGAAAATGCTGCCAATGAAACCGGAGCAATCATACTCGACACGCGCGAAGCTGCTGTTTTTTCAAAAGCATTTATTCCAAATTCCATCAATATCGGGCTGGATGGCAGTTTTGCTCCCTGGGTGGGTGCCTTGATACCTGATATTTTTCAACCCATCCTGATTGTACATGAACCCGGCCGTGAAGAAGAAGTGATCACAAGGCTTGCAAGAGTAGGCTATGATCATACCATCGGTTACCTGAAAGGTGGAATTGAATCCTGGATCAAAGCTGGAAAAGAAACGGATCAGATTGAAAATATAAGTCCCGAATCAATTGCAGATAAACTGGAAAATAATCCGGAGCTTCATATTCTGGATGTCCGAAATCCCATTGAGTTCGAAACCGGTCATGTTGATGGAGCGCTGAACCTGCCTTTGGATCATATCAATGAACAGATGGAGTTGCTTGATAAAGACCAGACTTATTATGCACATTGTGCAGGCGGGTACCGGTCCATGGTTTTTGCATCAATCCTGAAATCCCGTGGCTACGATGGTATTGTAAATATTACCGGGGGCTTTAAAGCGATGGGGGAAACAGGTAAATTTAAAATCACCGATGACGCCAGTTATCCAATCGCCCGGAATAAATAAAAAAACATTGACAATGTTGCCGGGAAAATTAATCAGCGTTACTAACACAAAGGCATACACGCATTAAAAAATGAATTTAATTTCCATATTTACAAAGCCCTGGCCCTGGTATATCGGTGGGCCATTGATCGGCTTAACAGTTCCGATCTTACTGATACTCGGGAATAAATCCTTCGGAATTTCTTCCAGTCTTCGTCATATCTGCGCTGCCTGCTTTCCCACTAATATTCCATTTTTCAATTACAACTGGAAAAATGAAATCTGGAACCTGTATTTTGCCGGCGGTGTTGTTCTCGGCGCATTATTAGTGAACCTTTTCTTTTCCAACAGCGAACCAATCGATCTGAATCCCTTGCTGGTGCAGGATCTGAAAACTGCAGGCATCGGAAATTTTGATCATATGGCGCCTACGGAAATTTTCAGCTGGCAAAAATTGTTCAGTGTCCGATCCCTGATTATGATTGTTGGCGGTGGATTTCTCGTTGGATTCGGCACACGCTATGCTGGTGGTTGTACAAGCGGCCATTCCATTATGGGATTGAGCAGCCTTCAATGGCCTTCGCTGGTGGCTACAATATCTTTTATGGCAGGCGGATTGCTGGTTGCCAATTTTATAATTCCAATCCTGCTCCGGCTTTAATTAAAAAATATGCAAACTGAAAATACAGAATCGCAAAAGATCAGGCATACCGATTTCGAAGTGAGTATCGAAGATTCAACAGGAATGAATGAGTCCACCCTGCACCATGCCCCCTGGCATAATATCAAATACCTGGTCGCAGGAATTTTTTTCGGTATTGTGCTGGTTAAATCTGAAGTGGTGAGCTGGTTCCGGATACAGGAAATGTTCCGTCTTCAGAGTTTTCATATGTATGGTGTTATCGGCTCGGCGGTGGTAACGGGAATGATCAGCATCCTGATCCTCAAAAAATTCAAGATTAAAACTATCTATAACGAACCTATACATATTCCGAAACGCGCATTCAGCAAAGGACAAATCTATGGAGGACTCCTTTTCGGATTCGGTTGGGCATTAACGGGAGCTTGCCCCGGACCTCTCTTTGCACTGATCGGGGAAGGAACAACCGTGATGATTATCGCATTGCTGTGTGCCATTGCGGGAACCTGGTTTTATGGAAAGATTCGGGTGAAATTACCCCATTGAAAAAGCGGCAGGTTAATTATTTTTACGTATTCACTGGTTGACACATTAATAATTATTTTAAAATCAAGGATCATGAAATTTCAATTGCTGGCAATAGCATTATTTATCAGCTTTGTTGCGGTAGCACAAACAAAAAAACACCGGATTGTTTTTGATATGGCCAAAAATGACACGGCATACCAGGCTATTCTGATGAAGCAGCTGAATAACACACTCAATGAAGCTCCCGATGCAGAACTGGAAGTGGTATGTTATGGTCCGGCTCTTTCTATGCTTGTAAAAGGGAGAAATTCAGTTGAGGCACAGATGAAGGCATTAACCGAAAAAGGGAAAGTGAGTTTTATTGCCTGTGCCAATGCTATGAAACTTCAGAATGTGAAAAAGGAGGATCTGGTTTCACTGGCTACGGTGGTACCGGTTGCCCTTCTTGAACTTTCTTCGAAACAGGAAGAAGGCTGGACCTATATTAAAGCGGGATTCTGATAATTAACGTTCAACGTTTAACGTAAAACGTTAAACGTTGAACGTTAGCGTTTCTTCATCTTTCTCTCTATATAAGCTTTTGCTTCCGGCGACTGTTTACTTAATGTCATACAATTAAAATAAAGCAGGTCGCGGCCATATTTCTCTTCTGCTTTATAGTGCAGTTTCTGAAAAACAATTTCAAGATTCGTGTCCGTATACTCACGAATAACCTGAACCGGCATCCTGTTTTTCAATTTCAGAGTTATGAAATAATAAGGCATAATCAAAGTTATACCATTTTACTAAATATTTTAGCATTTTGGAGAAATTATTTTTCCGGTTTTCAACTGAGGTTTAAATTTAAAAGCTGCAGCTGCATAGAGATTTCCGATCCAGGTTCTTCACTCCTACTCTTGTTGAATTCGATTCAAATCCTCATTTTTCATTATCTTAACCCGGATAAGTTTCCAATCATCATTCAAAAATCCTTCTGCACATATGAATTCCCGTCGTGATTTTTTACAGAAACTCACCGCCTCTGCTATTGCGCTTCCTTTTTTTACTGAACATGCAAGCGCTGAAACAAAAAATAAAAACGATAAACCTTATGACGGTCCTGTTTTGAAAGTAGCCATTATGGGCCTTGGCAGTTATGGAACACGTGTTGCTGATGCCATGGTAGCATGTAAAGCTGCAAAACTCACTGGTGCGATCAGTGGCACGCCATCTAAAATAAAAGCCTGGCAGGAAAAATACGGCATCCCGGAAAAGAATTGCTACAACTATGAAAACTTTGACCAGGTAAAAAACAATCCTGATATCGACGCCATATATGTTATTACACCAAATGGTTTACATAAAGACCAGGTGATCCGGGTGGCAAAAGCGGGCAAACATGCCATTTCAGAAAAACCTATGGCGGTGAATGCTGCAGAAGCACGTGAAATGGTGGAAGCCTGTAAGAAAGCAAATGTAAAATTATTGGTAGGATACCGAATGCATTTTGAAGCCAACACACTTGAAGTGATAAGAATGCGTACTTCCGGTGAATTAGGTAAAATTTATTTTTTCCAGGGTCTTAGCGGATTCAGGATTGGCGATCCTACCCAATGGCGCTTAAATAAAAAACTTGCCGGCGGCGGTGCTATGATGGATATCGGAATTTATTCAATTAACGGCGCAAGGTATATGATAGGTGAAGAGCCTATCTGGATCACAGCTCAGGAAACCAAAACCGATCCGGTGAAATTCAAAGAGGGAGTGGATGAAACAATACAGTTTCAGATGGGATTCCCCAGCGGCGCTGTTGCTTCCTGTTTGTCCACATACAGTATGAATGGCCTTGATAAGTTCTACCTGAATGGAGAAAAAGGATTTGCTGAAATGCAGCCATCAACTGGTTATGGACCAATAAAAGGCAGGACCAATAAAGGTGAATTGAACCTTCCACATGTCACTCATCAAACAGTGCAGATGGAAGAAATGTCTGCAATAATTCTTCAGGGGAAAAAACCTGTAGTACCTGTGGATGGGGAAGAAGGATTGCGCGACATGATAATCATCGATGCAATTTTTGAAGCTGCAAAGACAGGTAAAAAAGTAATGCTCAAATAAAACCAAGCCCGAAGAAATAATTCCTGCGAACTGAACTGTCGGTTTATGTTAATAAATGAAAGGCTCTGGCCGGGCAATGGATTTGATCTTATTCCAGGATCAAAAATTTGGCTAAAGCCAATGGCATTCTGCAATTCTGATCCACTGGCTGAAGCCAGTGGCAATTGAAAAAGCAACAAATCAAATCTGAATCCGAATCCGATATATAATGTTCGGGATCGGCTGAAAAAATTTAAAAAATATTTCATTTCATTAAAAGCCATCAGTTGAAAAATTCTATTGCGGCTTTTCCAGTGCTCCGATCTTTATAAAAGAAAAATTTTCTCTATCGCCTGGATGGAGAAAATAGGAAACTGCATTTCTCAATTGCCTCCAGCCTTAGCTGGAGGAATATAAAATAAATCAATGAAGGCTTTAGCCAAACAATATTTTTGATTTTATTCCAAGATCAAAAATTTGGCTAAAGCCAATGGCATTCTGCAATTCTGATCCACTGGCTGAAGCCAGTGGCAATTGAAAAAGGCAGGAATTCAAATCTAAATCCGCAACAGCTAAATAAGATGCATCAATTAAATTTCAATATTTAAACTCAGGAGCGATCTCTCTAATTCAAAGCTGATTTATTTCTTTAACTGCCTTCAAGTTGGAACTAAATTTTATTTCAAGCTCTCCCAATCTTCAACCTCATAGCATCTATTGTATTTTTCAATTGCCTCCAGCTTCAGCTGGAGGAATATAAAATAAATCAGTGAAGGCTTTAGCCAAATCAAGGCAGGAACAAATTCCTGTTCGTGTCAAAATTATAAGTTTTTAAAAAATCATCATATTCCTGCTGGAAAGATTTTTTCTTATGATGTTCCTCCTGATTGCGGATATAGTTTCTTGTCCTTTCCAGCACCGATTCTGATACAGAAATTGCAAAATATTCGTCCTGCCATTGCAACTTATCTTTGATAAGCTTTTGTTTATTGAACCAGAAAGCAGACTCCCCTTTTATCAATTGCATGCTCTTACTAATTGTCTGTTCATTCCCCAATGATATCAGACAATGACAATGTTCCGCATAGCCATTTATGGTGTCAATGAAAATATTATTCTTTCTGGCATTGGATCTGATATGTTCCCACATAGCAGCACGCAGGTTTATATTTTCCAGAAATGGTTCCCTGTATTTTGTACTCCACACAGTATGCAAATAGACTTTTACAAACGGCATTTCATTAAGATTTAACTATCAAATCTATATTCATGAAAATTGCCATCAAAAGTGAAAACCGCAATTAAAATGCTTTTTTTCTCTTTTTATCCGGTTATTTATGATCCGCTGGCTGAAGCAGTGGCAATTGAAAAACAGAAACCCGGATGTCAATGTGCATCAATTGGAGAAGGCACCAATCAAATTTCGATGTAAAAACTCCGGAATTGGATGATCCATTTATAAAAGAAATTGTTTTTCAGTTGCATGGATGGGGATAAAAGGAAATTGCATTTCTCAATTGCCTCCAGCTAAAGCTGGAGGCAATTTTCTATTGTGCCCATAACCTGAGCCCTATCCATCCATTTGGCAGGAGAATGGATGTGATCAGCAAAAAGGAAAGACCTATAAGGAGATAATAAATGGCAAAGGCCTTACTGTTTGTATTTCTGAAATTTCTTATCGCTTTGTACAAAGTATACACAGTGGCTATTCCAAAAAAGATGGTACCCAAAAATATAGTCAGTGTCAGAATGTTTATAGTTCCGAATTTATAGAGCAGGTAACTGTTTGACTGTACATTGAGCAGTAGCTTAACAGAAATCAACAAAGCTGTAATTCCAATCGCAGGCACCAGCCTTTCTGCAAGTTTTGACCATTTTGTTTTTCCCGCAAGAGTTCCACCTATCGAAATCAAAAAAAGAAGGATTGAAGAAAGAGCAATCGCCACGGCAAGTAAAATGAAAATTCTTTTTGTTATCGCCACTACGCCGGATGTTTTTTCAAAATACGATCCTCCGATCGTCATTACCTTATCCCCATTTTCATTTTTCAGAAACTTTATTAACGGACGATTCATACCACCAAAGGCAAATTCATTTTTCCCGGTTTGGAAAAGTTCCACAGACTGTGCAATCAATGGTTTGAACCAAATTCTTCCATCCTCTAAAACGATTTCGGGTGCGTCAAGAAGCTCATCCGAAAAACCACTAATCAAATGCCGCGGACTTTTGAACTGATAACGACCCGTAAATTGCGCTAGAAATTTTGCATCAGGTGCTTCCTGATGAAGGATATCAGGTACAAAATTCTGTTCGAGAAAAGAAACAATCAGCCTTTCGATCCTGTCGGTATGCTGATTGGAATTGACAGATAATACGAAGCCGACACCGAGGTCACGATTGTATTTTAATGCCGAGAAACAGGTTCCGGTAAGTCCATTATGCCCATGAAAAGGAAATTTTGAAAACAGCGATCCGTTATAATCATTAGCAAGACCATAGCCATATTTCTGACCGTTTCTTGCAGCAAGGGAACTATGTGGTGTTTCCATTTCAACGATGTCAGCAGAATCAAAAAGCGGCACGCCATTATTGAGAAAGATCCTTATAAACCTGGTCATATCTAAAGATCCGGACCATAAAGATCCAGGTGCTCCGCTGAGGCTTGTTACGGAGATTACCTGTACAGGTTTCCCATCTTTCACAACATATTCTTTCACATCAGTTCCTGCAAATTTCGACCGGAGATTAAAATTAGTTCCGGTCATTCCAAGCGGATGACAAATAGTTTCGGTTAGATACTTATCAAATGATTGACCTGATAATTTTTCAATGATAAAACCAAGTACGGTGTAATTGGGATTTGAATACGCATAACGTTCACCAGGTTTCCAGCGGCAATTCATTGAATTCTTATGCGCCAGCATCATCTCTTTACCTCTCATTTCAACAGTATCCGCAGAATAAAGACGATTTAACTTCATATCATCAAAGCCGGTTGTATGTTCGAGTAAGTGCACAATCCTCACAGGATGGGTGGCTTCCCAGGCATTCCTGAACGGAACTTCAGGAGCAACTTTTTTTAATTCATCATTCAGGTTTAGCCGCCCTTCTTTTACCAACTTCAATATTGCAAGAGATACAAACATCTTGGTTATAGAACCCAACCTGAATAATGTTTTTTCATCCACTTTTCTTTTTGTGGCCAGGTCGGCATAACCAAAGCCGCCGGCAAATACAAGGCTGTCCCTTTTTGTAATTCCCAAAGTCAAACCCACAATATGTTCTTCCACCATAATCTTTTCAATGGAATCGGTTAGTGCCTTCGGGTCATCAAAGGGCTTTTCTTCCTGGCCATACCCACAGTTCATAAGAATTGAAAGCAATAAAGCCGGAATGATTTTTTTCATCGCTATAAGAATATATTTCTTAGTGTATAACAGGAATAACAGCCGTTTTATGTTGAACGTTAAACGTTGAACGTGAATCCGGCAAGCTATTGAACCACTGCAGGATCGGATCTATCCAGGCTTTCCGGCCCTTATAAAAAAAGCCATGGCTCAATCCGGTATTCAGCTTGATTTCTTTATAACCTGTCATGGTTTTTCTTGAATCAAAAATCGCTTCGCAGGTTCCATGAGGGTCACTTGCTTCTATAACCGAAAGGTAATTTCCATACAATTCAAATCGCGTGAAATCCTTATAGGTATCAGGCCAGCAGCCACCCATAATCACAAATCGCATCGATTTGTTTTTCATTTTATTGGCCACCTGTAAAACAATATTCCAACCCGCAGAAGCACCGATCAGCAGAATGGATTCAGGCGGCACCCGTTTGCTGAACAAGCTGTCGATCTGCAGCACAATTTTATTACTGTAGACGGAATCGTCGATTTTCTCTTTTCTGTTTTCACTGATCACATTAAAACCGCGGGTTGCAAGTGAATCAAGAATATTCAGGTATTCGTAAGGTCCCCATTCAGGCGCTCCATTGTTTATTGCATTATTTCCTAAAATGGTTACAACAGCACCATGGAGATAAAAGAGATATCGATCTTCCGGGTTTATGTGTTTTGGTAGACTGTTGCTCACCGTCTGCGATTTGGCGACTGAACCGAAAAAGAGCAAATTAAAAATGCAGCAAAAAAGATATCCGATCCGCCGATGCGGATCGGATGACTTGCGAAAATCGAATTTACTCACTGCATTATTCATGTTATTTTCTTTTTCACCCGGAGATTTTCCGGTTAGGTTCGTCACTTCCCTTTGGGTCTTAACGAACGAATGGGCGCGGCCGGTTCTTTTTGTAACTGCACCGGATGTTCTTTTAGTAATTTCATCGCTTCTTCCACGGCCCGCTCCAGTTGGGGATCATGGCCCGCCAATACTTCTTTTGGCGTCATTTCCACATCAATATCCGGTGCGATCCCTACGTTCTCCACATCCCATTTCCCGTTCAGATCAAAAAAGCCCCCACGCGGTGCCGTAATGCCGCCGCCGTCCATTAGCGCAGGTGTATCCCAGATACCTACAAGACCTCCCCAGGTTCTTTTACCAACCAACGGACCGATCTTCATCTGCCTGAACATATAGGGCAGCATATCACCCCCGCTTCCCGCCATTTCATTTATGATCATCACTTTCGGGCCATGTATTCCGGTAAGAGGTTCAGTCCCGGGACGCGGATCAGCAGAACCATGATGGAAATATCCACGCAAATTGCGGTTTAAGTTATCCACGAAATAATCTGCAATAAATCCACCACTGTTATACCTTTCATCGAGCACCACAGCTTCTTTATCCTGCTGTGCAAAATAATACCTGTTGAAATAATTATAGCCTTCCTCGGAAGTATTCGGCAGCCATACATAGGCAACCTTTCCGCCTGACAAGGAATCCACTTTGCGCCTGTTTCCTTCAACCCAATCAAAAATGCGAAGGGAATATTCATTTGCAACCGGAACTACAATCACAGTTCTCGATGATGTTCCATCTGCATTCTTACTCACCTTTAAGGATACCTGTTTATTGGCCTTGTTTTCAAATAATTTATAAATATTCATTCCGCCGGTCAGTTCAATGCCATCAACTGCAATAATAAAATCCCCATTCTTCACTTCTACACCAGGGGCGCTTAGAGGCGAACGGAGATCAGGATTCCAGTTTTCTCCGTTGTATACTTTTTTGATACGGTACCGGTTACCCGAAATTTCATAATCCGCGCAAAGCAGGCCGGTGGAAACGCTGCCTGTCTGTGGCATATCGCCTCCATATACAAAAGAATGACCTATACTCACTTCCCCTCCGAGTATATCCAGAAGGTAATTGAGGTCATTCCTGTGAGCTACAAATTCAAGCAATGGAGAATAGTTCTGGTAGATCTTATTCCAATCGGCACCATGAACATTTCTCACATAAAGGAAATCGCGCTGGTACCGCCAAGCTTCCCTGAATATCTGTTTGAACTCCTGCTTTGGATCAACATAAACTTCTGCACCCGAAACGTTCAAACTGCCGGAACCTGGCGCAGGCACTGCAGTTGATTCGGTTACAATCCAAAGCGCTCCGTTATTCAGCAGTATTTTTTTGCCGTCTGAACTAAGTGTGAAATACCGGAGCCCTTCCATATATTTCTCCGCTTTACGGGTTTTTAAACTGTATTTGTGCAGGGTTTCTCCCTGCTGGTTCGCAATATTTTCCAGAACAAATACTTCTCCTGCCACACCGGATTTCAATAGATTATAATCGCGATCAGGCAGTTCTATTGAAAGAATACGCTGACTAATTCCATCCATATCAATTGTAACCAACGCCTTTTCAGGTTCCGGTTCTTTTTTGGTTTCTTTCTTTTGGGAAGATTTTGTTGCTGCTTTCACTGCCGAGTCCACAGCAGCCTGCTCTTTCTCTTTTGCTTCCTCATCACTCTCCGGTAATAAAGGCGAAGGCTCACCTTTTTTCAGAACGATAAAATATACTGACCGCCGAATGGGCCTTTCTAGCGAACTCATATCCAGCCAACCGGAAGCAAGAGCAAGATTTGTGCTCGCCAGGAAATACAGGTATTTACCGCTCGCATCCCAGGCGGGCGAAACCGCATCGGATAATCCATCGGTTAACTGTAAAGCTTTAGATTGTGACAACTGGTAGGCCATGATCACATGGTACTGACTTGGCAGTCGCTTTGAATAGGCCAGCCATTTTGAATCTGGCGACCACACGGGATTGATTGTCCTGTCAGGATGGAGATAGGTATCGCGATCAACAAGTGTTGTTTTTCCACTTGTAATTTCGGTCATCCATAACTGTTGGATATGGTCTGTAAATGCAATATACTTCCCATCAGGCGACCAGGTAGGTGAATAATAAAAAGTCGGATTTGGTATTTTTATTTCACGCGGTTTATCCTGACCGGACTGAGACGCAATCATAAGACTGTATTCACCACTCGCATCAGAAAACCAGGCTATCGATTTTCCATCAGGCGACCAGATAGCATCATGTTCTCTCGAGCCCGGAGAATTGCTGATATTTCGAGCATCTCCTTTCTCAATGGGAATTGTAAGTATCTCACCACGCGATTCAAAAAGCGCTCTTTTACCGCCGGGGGATAGTGAACCATTTTCCAGTTCTGATGATACATTTTTCCACTGAGGCTGCAGCCATGGAAAATCGCCACGCACCTGGATGGATAATTTCTGATGCGTTTTCGATTGCGTATTGAGCAGGTAGAGGTCACCTCCATACTCAAAAATAATATTACCACCTCCGGCTGAAATATTTTTTATATCGAAATCAATAAAATGGGTGAGTTGTTCCAGCTTTGAATTTTGCGGATCAAACTCATAAATATTCATCGCATAGTCGCGGTCAGATAAAAAATAAATTTTCCGGTTAAGCCATACCGGTTGTATATCATGGCTATTTTCCCAGGGAAGCGTTTTCAGGCTATTGTCTTTCAGATCCTGAACCCAGATCGGCCGGTTTTGGCCACCCCGGTAATTACGCCATTCCTCATCCCAGGGCTGTACAAGTTCGTAAGCAAAATAATTTCCGTCTTCAGAATAAGAGCCACGGTTTACTCTCGGGATGGGCAATGCCTGCGGGAATCCACCGCCCACAGCAATCTTCCACATCTTCGTGCTTCCATTGGGAACAGATTCACGCATGGAGGCAAATACCACCTGACCATCCGGACTCCAGCCATTTACAATATCACTAGAGGGATGCCAGGTCAACCTTTTCGGCTCTCCTCCGATAGCCGGCACGATGTACACATCGGTATTGCCATTGTATTTTCCACTAAAAGCAATCCATGCTCCGTCAGGTGAAAAACGGGGATTAAATTCTGAACCGGGGTAGCTGGTGAGCCTGCGTGCAGTGCCTCCGGTTTTGTCGGTAATCCAGAGATCATTAGCGTAACTGAATACAATCTGCTTTTCGCTGATATCAGTATCACGTAATAAACGTGTATCCTGTGAATGTACATGCAGAAAAAAACACAGTAAAATGCAATTGAGAAAAATTCGTGAAAACATAGATGTTTTGGTTTAGAAGATGGCGGTTCAGTATTAAAAATGTGTAATATTTATTTCTTCAGAAAATAGAAACCGATCCTAAGGAAATATAACTTTTCTCACCCAGATCCCAAACATTTAAAGAATTTATAAAAATGACAGCGATCCATTTTTACCACCAGAAATCATCGACTTTGTTAACTATAAAGCTCAGGTGCAATTTTTGAAGTAAAAATGTCAATAAGGTTATGCGTGTAAACTATATTTTTCAGGGAATACTGATCACTGTTTTACTGATCGGTTTTTGTGGATGCAAATCCAATCAGGGTTTATTCTCAAAAAACAAATCTGACCACCAGCTCTATACAGAACGGATTGAGAAAGCAGGATTAGAAAGCACTTCACTCGCAAAAAAGTGGATGGGTGCTGCCACTAAAAGTTTGAAACAGCCCGTTAGTATCACCATTCCATATGCCGAAAAAGGCTTTTTTGATCAGTCAGAACCCCGCGCTGCTGCTTTCAGGTTTAATATCCGCCAGGGGGAACTGTTGAAGATCGAGGTAATCACAATTGTAGATTCGGCATCTTTGTTTTTTGCAGAACTCTGGGAGCAGAAAGATGCCCTTACAACAAAATTTCTGGCCGAGTCAGACAGTTCAGGATTGATCCGTTACGAAGCAAAAAATGACGGCATACTGATATTGCGTATTCAGCCGGAACTTTTACAAAGTGTGGAATATCATATCCGACTTTCGGCCGGGCCTTCCCTGGCTTTTCCCGTAAGGATTACTGACCAACCAAAGATCAGCAGTTTCTGGGGCGCCGACAGAGATGGCGGGATCAGAAAACATGAAGGAGTGGACATTTTCGCAAAGAAAAAAACTCCGCTGATTGCCGCTGCCGATGGCAAAGTGACCCGGGTAACAGAAAATAATCTTGGTGGCAAAGTAGTTTTTATTCGTCCGTTTGATAAGCCATACTCTTTATATTATGCCCACCTCGACAGCCATCTGGTAGAACCAGGGCAAGAGGTGACTACCGGCCAGATTATCGGCCTTATGGGAAATACCGGAAACGCGCGAACAACGCCTTCCCATCTTCATTTTGGCATATACGGTAGTGACGGAGCTGTTGATCCATTTCCATTTATAAACCAGGAAAGAAAGAAACCCGACGCCGTTACAGCAGATCAGGATAACCTGAACAATTACCAACGGGCCAGGACAGATCTTGTTCTGTACAGTCAGCCGGATAAGAAATCTTCCGTGCTTTCAAAATTGGTTACAGGTGACCTGGTTTTTACAGAGGCGGCAGTATCTGACTGGTACCGCATACGGCTAAACGATAGTGTTTCTGCATTTGTGCAGGACAATCAGCTTACAAAATCAACATGGAGAAAACAGATACTGGCTGACACCACCACCCTTTACCACAGGGCCTCGGTAAATGCTCCTGCAATTGTCCAATTGAGAAAAGGCACCGGTATCAATGTCTATGGCAAAAGTGGCAAATTTCTCTATGTAGGTGATGAAAATGTGAAGGGATGGATGGAGATAACAGGAAAGCATATATCAAAATAATTTACCCCCGAAGCAAACCCGGGCAGCGAAATTCCGTTGGGGAATTATTCAGCCTCTGAATTTCAAACCCTCTCCTCTCATTGCTTGTTTAATTACATCTATAACCTTGGGTCTGTTACCATGGCGTCCTAAAAACCCTTCTCTGTCCATCTGCTGAGATCCTTAAAGTACTGATGCCAGCACCTGCAGGTGCGCGTTCGGCAGGCTTTGCCTGTTTAAATGGGAAATGCGTTTCTTTTTTCGATTGTAAAAATTGACTGAGGGATGTTGCAAAATCAACTGCTGACGCAGGTTTTGGATGGCAGAACAGAGAGATGAGTTAGATAACTGCATGGAATTTCAAACCGGAGTTATAGCCCCTGCTCCTGAAGGCCTGATACAAGTCCTTATTCTGTAAAATGATGTTCGTAGCGATCTGAAAAAGCCTGAAAAAAACCTGGTTTCCCAACGAGCAGCTCCGCTGGGCCCTCCCGCCCT
>JAATGW010000182.1 GCA_015654495.1 Chitinophagales bacterium | reverse complement strand
TCCTTTTCCCTCTCCCTCCGTCTCGTTACTCTTTCTCTTTCTCTTTTAATCTCTCAAATACTTTAACTTCAGAGGATATCCTACCCTCCCCCTTGCCCTCACTGATTCATGCCCCACGCTGCCTGTTGCTATGCTGCATGCTGGTAGCCTGCGCAACAAAAGATCCTGCAAAAACCAATGCCGACAATAAGACCGGCCCCCAGGTTCCCGATGGCTATACCATCGAGATCGCGGCTGATTCAAACCTGGTCGATTTCCCCATGTTCAGCACCCTCGATGAATACGGACGTCTCTTTGTGTTTGAATCGACCGGCGACAAATACAATAAAACGCAGGACGCTATCGATAGTCCGCAATTCAGGATCAATCTACTCGAAGACACAAATGCAGATGGCAAATATGACAAGAGCACCATCTTTGCCGACACGGTAGGATTTCCTCAGGGCGGCGTATTTTACAAAGGTTCTCTCTACGCTTCTTCTGCTCCTGACCTCATTAAATTTACCGATACGAATAACGATGGCGTTGCAGATACACGCGAAGTCATATTGTCTGGCTGGGTATTGAATGTTAATGCAAACAGTCTGGTAGGCCCGTCATTAGGCCCCGATGGATGGTTTTATATGACCAGTGCGATCAACGGCTTTGATGTAACGACGAAAGAAGGCGTGCGATTGAAAGGAGAGACGGCAAGGACCTGGCGCGTACGCCCGGATGGATCCGGACTTGAATGGATTTCGGCGGGAGGAATGAACAATCCTGTTGAACTCACCTATACCGAAGCAGGAGAGCCGATCGGTACTGAGACTTATTTCACAGATCCGAAAGCAGGTGAGCGTGATGCGTTGGTGTACTGGATCGAAGGTGGTGTGTATCCCAAGCCGAACAATAATATCAAACGCGACAAACTTCCGCTGACGGGTGAACTCATGCCGGTGGTTTCCAAATATTCACGTGTGGCACCATCCGGCATTGGGCGTTATCGTCATACAGCTTTAGGGGACGATTTCAAGGACAATCTGTTCAGTGCGCAGTTCAATACGCATCGTGTGCTCAGACATAAGCTGATCAGGCAGGGCGCATCTTTCCGAACTGAGGACGAAATCTTTTTCTGGAATAACAGCAACGAAGACTTCCACCCTACGGATGTACTTGAAGATGCGGATGGCAGTTTGCTCGTTGTTGAAACCGGCGGATGGTTTATCAAAGGTTGTCCGTTATCCCAGGTATCCAAGCCACAACTTAAGGGTGCGATTTACCGCGTTCGCAGGAAGGACGCAAAACGCGTTGAAGATCCATATGGCAACACGATCAAATGGACGACGCTTGCGCCGGATGCACTCGTGAAATACCTGGAGGATCCCAATCCTTTTATTGCCGATCGCGCACAACAATCATTGGTTGACCGTGGCGATGAATCCATCGCTGAACTTAGGCAATTATTAACGACTTCAAAGAACACCGATACACGAACAAAAGCAGTGTTCACACTCTACCGGATTGGAACGCCAGCAGCTATGGATGATGTGCGGGCAGCATTGAAAGATGCGGATGTACAAGTAAGTGTGGCCGCTGCACGATCAATTGGTTTGTCGAAAGACAAACAAGCGCTCCCCGATCTGTTAAATTTTATTGATAACGGATCAGATGCACTTAAACGACAGGTTGCTACTGCCCTGGGACAGATTGGCGATAAACAAGCCGTGCCTGCATTGATCAATGCGTCATCCAAAACCGACGATCGGTTCATCAGACATGCGATCATTCATTCATTAATATCCATCAACGATTTGAATGGAGTTCGCTCACGACTTTCCGACACTTCGGCGAGAGTTATTGAAGCCGTCATCATTACTCTTGACCAGATGCAGGCCTCACCGCTGACTGTAAAAGAACTAACCCCTTTTCTCACACACGGAAACAAGAAACTTCAACAAATCGCACTCTGGGCAGCTTCGCATCACCCCGAATGGAGCACTGATATGATTGCCTTTCTGGACAAACAAATGAAAGGAAACGAATCTTTTAAATCCAATGAAACGCTTCTGTCAGATATGTTGGTTTCATTTGGAGCCGAGCCCGGCATGCAAAAGTTCATTGCTGATAAACTTGTTACAGCGACGCGCGACCAGCAACTTTTTTTTCTTGATGCAATCATGCGGGTGAAGATCAAGGAATTTCCTGCAGTATGGACCAATGGTATAGCATCGATTCTGGATGGCAAGGCAGACGCCCTGGTGAAGTCGAAGGCCATAGAGCTCGTTCAGTTGCGAAGCATTAAGTCTCTTGATAAGAATCTTGCTGCCGTCGCAGATGATAAACAGAATCCTCCAGCGCTTCAATTGCAGGCCATAGAAGCTGTTGCAGCTAACAACAAAAAGCTGGGCGATCAGCATTTCGCGTTCCTGGTCGAACAGCTTTCACAAAAAGCAGAGGTAGCAAATGCGCAACAAGCTGCTGCCATACTTGAAAAGGTCGAACTGACGGATAATGAGTTGAAAATTATATCGGAGAAATATCTTCCACAGGCTGATCCTTTTATTCTTCCAAAACTCTTGTCAGCATTTGAGGGTGTACATGCTTCTGAAATAGGTAAAGCTTTGGCGACGACCTTGATTAACTCTTCAACGCTGGATGGATATTCCGAAGAGCGACTGCGCAAGGTATTTGAAAAGTATCCGGCAGATGTTAAACCTGAGGTAGATAAACTTATCGCGAAACTGAATACAGTACATGCAGAGCGTATTAAATATTTGAAGGATATTGAGGCTAATCTCGGTGACGGCGTTCTGGACAACGGACGCGTTTTATTCTTTGGAAAGGCGACCTGCTATACCTGTCACAAGATAGGACCGGAAGGCGGTCAGTTCGGGCCTGATCTTACCTCCATACAACGAGACCGCTCGACACATGATTTGCTGGAAGCCATCGTTTATCCAAGCGCTTCCTTCGTGAGAGAATATGAAACTTATAAAATAAAGACCGCCAGTGGAGAGCAAACCGGCATCATCAAAAGCAAAACTCCTGACGAAGTAATTCTCGCGACATCGCTTCAAAGCTCCGTCCGTATTCCAAAGGCCGACATAAAAAGTACAGAGCCATCAGATCTGTCAATGATGCCTCAGGGTTTAGACAAGTTATTAACGAAGAAAGAGATGGCTGACCTGATGGCCTTCCTGCTTGGACAGGATCAGGATCCTGAAACAGACCAGAGAATTCTGAGACATACCGTAAATTAATAAAATGGAAAGGCGTGAATTCTTAGGACAAACTCTTTTCGGTGGCGCGGCACTGTTAGGTGCTCCGGAATTGAAGGGAGTTGAAAATGCAAAGCCGTTCACCATGAAGTTCTCCCCTGACTTTGGAATATTCAAAGCCGCGTCAGGAGAGAATATCGTTGACCAGATCAGGTGGGGATATGATCAGGGGTTTCGCGCCTGGGAGAATACGGGATTAAAATCCCGCTCAGTGAATGAACAGGAACTGATCAGCAAAACGGTTCAACAACTGGGCATGGAATTCGGTCAGTTTGTTGGTACAATGACATTTGAGCATGTAACATTCGCAGGCAAAGATGGGTCAGCGCGTGAAGCCGTACTCAGGGATATCAAACAATCTGTTGAGATTGCAAAGCGGATGAATACGAAATATGTTCACAACGTATTGGGTATGGGCGATCCCAAACTTCCCTACGATTTTCAGATGGCCAACGCCATTGAATTGCTTAAACGGATTGCAGAGATCTATGAGCCACATAATATCGTGATGGTGATGGAGTCGATGAATCACAAGACAGATCATCCGGGAATGTTTCTTCATACTATCCCGCAGGCATACGCGCTGGCTAAGGCAGTGGGAAGTCCGAATGTAAAGGTGCTTTTTGATTTCTATCATGTGCAGATCGAAGAAGGCAACCTGCTGAAGACGGTTGATTATGCCTATGACGAAATAGCTTACTATCAGCTTGCCGATAACCCTGGTCGTACGGAGCCGACAACGGGCGAGATCAATTTTGTTAATGCCTTACAATATCTGCACAATAAAGGATACAGAGGATTTATGGGATTGGAACACAGAACAAAGAAGCCGGGAAAAGAAGGTGCACTGGCTGCGCTTGAAGCTTACCGTGATGTTGATCCGAAAACGTGATTGTCTGTTGTCAAAGAATCCGGATAGGTTGTGCATGACAGTTAGTTTCAAAAATTCATCAGAATATAAAACTCCCGCATATGCCAAAACCCGCCGAAATAAAAACCAAAGAAAACGAGGCCAGTGTATCTGATTTCATCAATGCAATTAAAGATGAACAAAAGCGCGCTGACAGCGAAAAGCTGGTAGGCCTGATGCAGAAGGCCAGTGGTGAAAAAACGAAAATGTGGGGCAGTTCTATGATTGGTTTTGGGAGCAAGAGGTATAAAAGTCCGGCTTCGGGTCGTGAAGTCGATTGGTTTAAGATTGGTTTTTCACCACGCAAGAGCAATTTTTCACTTAATCTTGTGATGAGCATGCAGGAACAGGAAAAATTGCTGAAGAAGCTTGGCAAACACAAAACGGGTGTAGGGTGTTTGTATATCAATAAGCTTGAGGATGTTGATATTAAAGTGCTGGAAGAATTGATAGAAATTGCGATGAAAGCAAAATAATGCAGGATATATTTCCGAATCGGTCAACATGATCAAAGCGTCTATGCGTTTCCGCATGAAATTACTATTAACTGTTTTCAGTCCGCCCGAAAAACAAAATATATCCATCAATATCCCGGATCTCAAATCCACGTAATCCATCATCACCATTTTCGTTTTCCCTGATCGTCGTAAAAAATGCAAGATTACGTGACGCAAATTCTTCTGC
Organism: Chitinophagales bacterium; assembly: GCA_015654495.1. Taxonomy (GTDB): domain Bacteria; phylum Bacteroidota; class Bacteroidia; order Chitinophagales; family Chitinophagaceae; genus Pollutibacter. The sequence continues at coordinate 3,744 of JAATGW010000182.1, read as the reverse complement.
CAGTGCATCAGGATCAGGCACATTCAGATATGCATCCCAGCGGGCGATGCCTTTTTTGATATCGCGGGTGCAATTCGGCACCGGGTCAACACCGATATCTTTAAATATGAACATCGCTGCACCGCGCTGGACGATGCCAAAGAAAATATTATCATCGCCCGGTCCCTGGAATGTGATGTCGAAGCCCAGTTGATCACGATAAAAATGTAGCGTTGCAGTAACATTCTTTACGATGAAGAATGGAGCGATGCCGGTGATTTCTGTTTTAGACATGTGAATAGTATTTGAGAAGGAAAGGTAATGTATGGTCAGGGAAGTGGCAAAAGGTAAGAGGTCCCGATCGCTATCGGGAACAAAAGGAAACTGCCGGCGTTTCAGAGCTTTTGTATTTCCTGTTACTGTTTTCTGTTTCTGTTTCTTGTCTTTCTTGCCGTATACTTTCCTTCTTTACACCTTCCTTGCCTTAATGAAGCGCTCCGGCGACGCACGGCAGGCGCTTTGCAATATATTCAAAAAGGTAAAAAAACTGAAAACATCACTGAATACTAACAAAGCATTATGTAAAAAGTGTGACTTCAGCCGCATCGCGGAAACGATGCGTAAAAGCGGTGAAGAGTTTGTCGCTAAAATCAGTAGCTGGAATTTTTTATTTCAACTCCAGCACAACTACTGAAAACGGCGGCAGTTCGAGAATAAGATTTTTCCCTTCAACACGTGCTTCGTTGAACGGCAGGGGTTTTATTTTCTGAGTTTGTGTAAAATCATTATGATCCTGCAATTTTCCGGAATGAAGAATACGGCCGGTTACTTTTGTAAAGACCAAACCTCCCGTATTTATGCTGACAGTTTTTGATTTTTGCGCATCGATATTTGTAAGTGAAATATGTACAAGTCCTTTGGAATCTCTGGAAGCCGAAGCAGAAACTGCAGGCAATTTTCTGTTTCCTGATACATAATCTTCTGACCTGATGGTGACCGGCAGCATCAAAGCATCCTGGTGCACATTATACATCTCCATTACATGATATGTAGGAGTAAGAATCATTTTTTCTTCATCCGTTAATATTACAGCCTGCAGCACATTAATGGCCTGCGCCAGATTAGCCATGCGAACGCGGTCTGCATGGTTATGAAAAATATTCAATGTTGTTCCTGCAATCATGGCATCACGCATGGTATTCTGTTGGAAAAGAAATCCGGGATTCGTTCCAGGCTCAACATCATACCAACCTCCCCACTCATCCACCACAAGAGCTATCCGTTTTGCGGGATCATATTTATCCATTATGGCAGAATGCCTGCTGATCAGCGAATCCATTGCAAGTGCCCTTTCCATTGTTGTAAAATATAAGTCCTCACTAAAATCTGTTGCTGAACCCTTTTTGTTCCAGTCAATCACAGAGTAATGATGAAGTGCTAACCCACCGACCATTTCAGCAGGAAGGTTTTTCATAAGTACTTCGGTCCAGTTATAATCACTGGAATTGGCTCCTGATGCGATGCGGAAGACCGGCTCTTTCGACCAGCCCGTCATAAAGGTTGCATATGTCCGGTATACATCTGCGTAATGTTCTGCGCGCATATTTCCACCACAGCCCCAGGCCTCATTCCCTACTCCCCAGTATTTCACATTCCATGGCTTATCGCGGCCGTTGCTACGCCTGAGTTTACTCATCGGACTCTCTCCCGCAAAATTCACATATTGCAGCCAGTCACTGAGCTCTTTCACTGTGCCGCTGCCAACATTTCCTGATATATAAGGCTCCGTACCAATCAACTCACACATGTTTAGAAAATCATGCGTGCCGAAACTATTGTTTTCTGTAACTCCGCCCCACCAGGTGTTAACTATTGTAGGACGTTTTTCTTTTGGACCAACACCATCCATCCAGTGATAGGTATCTGCAAAGCAGCCTCCCGGCCAGCGGAGATTTGGAATTTTAAGATTTTTGAGCGCATCCACGACATCAAGCCGAATACCGCCTTTGTTGGGTATTTTTTTGTTGCCTTCCCCCACATAAAATCCACCATATATACATCTCCCGAGATGTTCCGCAAAATGACCATAAATATGTTTACTGATCGTATCCTTTGCCCTTGCTGCATCTATTGAAATCTGGTTCTGTGCAGATGAAAATACCGGTAAGTAAAAGGAAAGAATTAAAATAGCACTTCGCATAATTCAGTTTTTATAATACGAACCTGAGCGATTAGATTATGGATTTAAAGTTAAAGGTTGAAATGAACCAACAGTTTTTTTTCTTCCACAATAACTAAATTTGACTGTATCGGCGCGGGCTAACCCTGAAAAACAATTAAAGCGAGGGTAAGAATGAAATATGGACCGATAGTGAAATCAGCATTTATATCAGGTGGATCTCCAAAAATCAAAAAGATAATTTCCTATGCTCGACATTGTTATTGATTCAAGAAAAGCGTTGATAGCGCCAGGTATGGAAGTGAAAAGGATTCTTCCCTTCCGGCTCAGAAGAATGGTAGGACCTTTTATATTTATGGATCATGCCGGGCCCGTAAACGTAGACGCAACTGAATCTGGAAAACTTGATGTATTACCTCATCCGCATATTGGGTTGTCTACAGTTAGCTATTTATTCGGAGGTAAAGTAACACATAGAGACAGCCTCGGTGTCGAGCAGGTGATCAAACCAGGTGAAGTGAACTGGATGACAGCAGGAAAAGGGATATCACATAGCGAACGTTTTGAAGATCCTGCTGTGCTATCGGGTGGTCAACTGGAAATGATACAGACCTGGGTGGCGCTACCGGAAAAAGATGAAGAATCCAATCCATGGTTCAAAAACTACACCGTTGAACAGCTGCCCGTATTTAGTGAAACAGGCGTATGGATGCGGTTGATAGCGGGAAACGCATTCGGATTGGTAAGTGAAGTGAAAACAAGCTCCGCTATGTTTTATCTCCATGTTATTTTGAATGCGAATGCAGGATTTGCTTTGCCAAAAGAACATAGCGAGAGAGGCGTATACATAGTAAAAGGCAGCGTCGAAGTAAATCATATTAAATATCATGAAGGTCAGTTCATGGTATTTACCAAAGGCACCGACCCGGTAATCATTGCAAAAGAAAACAGTACATTGATGGTGTTGGGTGGTGAGCCATTGGGCGATCGGTATATCTGGTGGAATTTTGTGTCAAGCAGGAAGGAACGCATCGAACAGGCAAAAGAAGACTGGAAACAGGGCCGCATTATTTTGCCACCAAATGACGACAAAGAATTTATTCCGCTTCCGGAAGATAAGTCAAAGCCATCGGAGCCGCCGCCACCGCCAGATTTGCTTTCATGAATATTCGCATTTGCTGAGAGCCCGGCAGGTAGTCTATTTCATCCAGGACATTTCTGAAATAACAGCCATCGGCAATAAGAAGAGTTGATCAGTTCACGGCAATGTCTACCCGATAAATTGATAGTTTCTCTTTTGATATTCATCATCACGTGATATGCGCCACTTTGTGATGTGGTTCAGTTAGGCAAAAGGCAAGAGGCAAGAGGCAAAAGTAACAGCCGGCGATTGGAGATTTGATGCCTAAGCATTTTCTGTTACTGTTTCTGTTTCTCCTTCTTCCTTCTTTCTCTTGCTGAATCATGTAGAAGGCAAGAGGCAACAGGCAAAAGTAACAGCCGGCGATTGGAGATTTGATGCCTAAGCATTTTCTGTTACTGTTTCTGTTTCTCCTTCTTCCTTCTTTCTCTTGCTGAATCATGTA
>JAATGW010000373.1 GCA_015654495.1 Chitinophagales bacterium | reverse complement strand
CCACCGGATAATGCAACAGGCAATTATGTAAAAGTAATCCAGCGCATACCAGTGAGAATAAGATTTGAAGATTCTGCGCGTGCACACAAATTATTAAGACCCGGTTATAGCGTGGTTGTAACTCAATGATCAATTTCATGCACATCGTCACTGACAAATTCCGGATCTGCAGTTTTTTCTTTACAGTGTTGCTGTTGGGGAGCTACAATTTCCTGGGTCAGAGTGGATCTTACAAATATCCCGGGCATCCGGTATTTCAGGACCGGCCAGAGGGGTTTTATCAATCCAATGGGTACAATGCTTACCAGGCTTATAGTGTGGCGATAATTGGCAGGGCCGGGACCATAAAATTCCAATCCTTTTTTTTTGGTGAGATTGAGCTGTTATTGGTCAGGTGTATCGTATGCCTTGCGCATGCATTGGAGGTGTTCTTACTTTGGGCAGCGCACAACTACAAAATGCTTTTTAATTTTTTACTTTTAAAAATCCCTGCGGATGAAAAACTGCAAGCTTAAACTGACAAGGTATAGCTTTTGGCTGCTTGTTAGTACCTTACTTACTTCTACTGGTGTAAAAGCTCAGAAAACTTTTACACTCGGTGATTGCATTAATTATGCTTTTCAACATAACCCTTTACTTGCCGCTGCTGCTACAGATACATCAATTGCGAAAATAGATTTTCAAAGAGTAACCGGAACATATCTGCCGAGGGCGAATTTTGAAGCTGCCATGCAGTATTATTTTGCGAAACGGAAATTGCTGATAGAGGGAGGAAATCCAATAGCACCATCTACGCTGCCGGAAGGTGAACCGCTTGCAGTAAATACCGGCTTTAATAATTCCTGGTACCCATCCATAAATGTAAGCCAGCTTATTTTCAATCCTTCATACCGCAACAGTTATAATATTGCTTTACAAAATCAAAAACTGCAATCCCAGCAACTTGCCAGTTTTAAGATCGATATTATCAGCGGTATGTATAAAGCGTTCAATACATGCAGGCTTCTTGAAGTGCAGGCTGTTTTTCTTGAACAAAATGCTATCCGTATTGATACATTGGCCAGCCTTACACGTATAAAATTTGAAAAAGGAGCCGCTGTAAAAATTGAAGTAAACAGAGTTGAAGTAACCGCTAACAGAATCAAAAGCGAACTGGTGAACGTGCGATACAACTATTACCAGGCATTGCTCGCATTACAGTTCCAGATGAATTACCTTGAGAAGGACAGTATGGTCCTTGTAAGTGATTTTACGATTGAAAAGTTGTTAAGTCAAACAAATATATTGATGCCGCAGCTGCTGCAAAGTGATCCCTCCATGCGTATCGAAAGCGTGTTATTACAAACTCAGATTGCTATGGCAGACGAATCTGTAAAACTCGAACAGGCAAGGGCTAAACCAAGCGTTGGTATGGATGCAGCGATTGGTTCTACTCCTGCTGCAAACAGCCTGGGAAAAATATTCCAGGGTGAAAGATGGAAACCTTACGCTTATATAGGTGTTAATGTCGGCATTCCTATTTTCAACGGGATGGATGTAAAACGTGCCGTAAACCAAAGAAAATTAGAGGCATCCCAATCACGCAACTACCTTGATCAGTTTACAAATGAATTTGAGAATGAGAGGAAAACAACTTATGTTCAAATTCAGAATGCGCTTCAAAGATACCGGTATGCCGATGCCAATTTAAAACTGGCCAGCAATAATATTGAATTGCTGCACGAAGCTTTTATAAATGGGCTGGCCGACAACCAGGATCTGATACTCGGTGAAAACGACCTGTATGAAAACCAGGAAAGGTATTATGATGAATTACTTCAATTAGTATTATTTGGAATTGAAGGGTTAAGGGTAACCGGTTCATTTAACACTATGGCCGGGATGTAACAGCGTTTTTTTGCATCTGTTAACAATCAATCATTAAATAAAATCAACCACTATGTTACTTGAACTCGGTTTATCCGGAAAATTTATGGACGAGATGATCAAGAGGTTAGTTCATGATAAAGTATTCCGGACATTAGGCTTCCTGCTCTTTGTGCTGATCCTCGTCGGTACTATGTTTTTCTGGCTGGTTGAAGACAATTCTTTTCTTGGTGCGCTTGCATATTCAGTTGGAACTCTTTCCATGAACAGTCCCTATAATCTGGCACCCAAATCTACAATTGGCGTAATTTTCAACATCATTTATATTTTTATCGGCGTTGGTGTTTACCTGATTTTTGTCCTTGAGGCTGGTAAAACTATTATATCCGCACATGAAGAATGGGAAAAGAAACGGGCCGAAAAGAAGGCATTGAAAAAAGCTGCCAAAGAAGCCGCTGCTCAGAACAAACTTTAATATATTATTCCCCGTAGCTATTGAAATAAACAGAAACTGCGTATCCCTTTCTGGCCTGGTGAAATCTGTCCGCGCCCGAATTCGCCTGGTGAATCTATTAATCTGAACAGTTTCCGATTGCAGTGTTTAAATGAAACGGAGATCATCTTGCTGAACAGGTAACCAGATAAAAGCTAAATTGAATTATAAAGATGACTGTTCTAAGTCGGCTGAAAAATATGTTTTTTTATGAATGCTGAACAGCAAAGGTTAGAAAATAATGGATGGCGGAAATGGGGTCCATATTTAACTGACCGGCAATGGGGAACCGTAAGAGAAGATTATAGTGAAAATGGAAATGCATGGGATAATACCACCCACGATATGGCCCGGAGTAAAGCCTATCGCTGGGGGGAAGAGGGTATCGCGGGTATCAGCGATGATCGGCAATTGCTATGCTTTGCTCTTGCATTCTGGAACAAGAAGGATCCGATCATTAAAGAAAGATATTTTGGTCTCACAGGCAACGAAGGCAATCATGGTGAAGATGTAAAGGAGTATTATTATTACCTGGATAGCACTCCTACACACAGTTATATGAAAATGCTGTATAAATATCCGCAGCAGGAATTTCCCTATGGATGGCTGGTTGATGAAAATCGCAGGAGAAGCAGAACGGAACCGGAATTCGAGCTGATCGAAACAGGCATATTCGATGAGGATAAATATTTTGATGTATTTGTAGAATATGTAAAAAACAAGGAAGAGGATATTCTTATAAAAATAACTGTACATAACCGCGCCGCAGAGAAAGCCTTTTTAAATCTGTTGCCCACAGCCTGGTTCCGCAATACATGGGAGCCTGGTTATGATTCCGGAATTCCGCAGCTTTCTGTTTCCGGTAAAGGTCATGTTCTGATAGAGCACAAAACGTTGGGGAATTACAATTTGTATTGCGAGGGCAACCCCGGATTGCTTTTCACTGATAACGAAACGAATTCCAAACGCCTTTATCAATACGATAATGGAAAAAATTTTTACAAGGATGGCATTAATAATTACCTGGTGAATGATGATGAAAATGCCGTTAATGCTGAAAAAAAAGGAACAAAATTTACGGCAGATTATGATCTTGAAATTGAAGGCGGGGATTATAAAGAAATCCGTTTACGTTTTGCAAATAATGAGCTCTCTAGCCCATTCGGAGAGTTCGATAAAATATTTAAATCGCGGCTGAAGGAAGCTGATGACTTTTACAGCGATTTACAGAAGAGCGTATCTATTGATGATGCCCGTTTAGTACAGCGACAGGCACTGGCAGGTATGCTATGGGGTAAGCAGTTTTATTATTTCAATATTAAACAATGGCTGAATGGGGATCCTGCACATCCGTCACCACCGCATAGCAGGAAAAACGGAAGGAATCGCGACTGGCGGCATTTAACTAATGCTGACATAATCTCCATGCCCGATAAATGGGAATACCCCTGGTATGCTGCATGGGATCTTGCATTTCATTGCATACCTCTTGCACTGGTTGATCCGGCATTTGCCAAACATCAGCTTTCGCTTATTACGCAGGAATCATACATGCATCCCAATGGTCAGCTACCTGCCTATGAATGGAATTTCGGTGATGTGAATCCCCCGGTGCATGCCTGGGCCACCTACTTTGTATTCCAGGTTGAAAAGAAAATATATGGTAAAGAGGATCTTCATTTTTTAAAGACGGTCTTTCACAAGCTGCTATTGAATTTCACCTGGTGGGTTAACCGAAAAGACCCTTCCGGACAAAATGTTTTTGAAGGAGGGTTTTTAGGTCTTGACAATATCGGCGTATTTGATCGTAGCTCGGCCCTCCCCACGGGCGGGCGACTTGAGCAGGCAGACGGCACTGCATGGATGGCTTTTTATTGTCAGAATATGCTCAGTATTGCACTTGAGCTTGCCTCTGCTGATCCGGTGTATGAAGAGATGGTTGCGAAATTTACCGAACATTTTTACTGGATTGCGTCTGCCATGAATGGCAGTGAAAGTAAAAAGCAGAAAATGTGGAATGAAGAGGAAAACTTTTTTTACGATCTGCTCTGCCTTCCTGACGGGCGAACATTCCATATGAAAATCCGCTCATTGGTTGGTTTGCTCCCGCTTTGTGCGGCAACTGTATTTGAAAGTAATGTGTATGACCGCTATCCCGAATTGCTGTCACGTATTCACAGTTTTCTTGAACAACATTCTGAACTAAAATTAAATATGACCGCCAGGAGAAACGGCGGCAACGGTTTGTTATCGGTTTTGGATGAAACAAAACTTCGCTCAGTCCTGGCTAAAATGCTGGATGAAAATGAATTCCTTAGCGAGTACGGAATCCGTTCGATTTCGAAATACCATGAACAGAACCCATATGTGCTGCATATACAAGGGCAGGAATTCAGGGTTGACTATTGGCCGGGTGAATCGCAGAACAGCATGTTTGGCGGCAATTCCAACTGGCGGGGCCCCATCTGGTTTCCTATTAATGCACTCATTGTACGCGCACTTTTTCATTCTTATGAATATTACGGAGAAGAATTTAAAGTGGAATGCCCAACCGGTTCAGGGAAATTTATGAATCTCTATGAAGTCGGGCAGGAAATATCACGGAGACTTATTTCGATATTTTTAAGGAATGAAAAACAACAAAGACCATTCAATGGAAAATTTGAAAAATTTCAGAATGATCCCCACTGGAGGGACCATATCCTCTTCTATGAATATTTTCATGGCGATGATGGAAGCGGAGTAGGTGCAAGTCATCAGACGGGCTGGAGTGGTTTTGTTGCCATGCTCATTTATTTAACGGATGTTCACTGGAGAAGTGAAAAGCGGAAATCAGGATCTTCATTGCCGGAGGATCCTGAACCTGGGGTTAAAAAGAAAAGAACAGTTAAGGCCAGGAATCGATGAAAATGTAGCAAGGCCTTTATTCTAAAATTTTTCCAGCGAATATTTATGTTAAATGACCTGACTATGTAATTCTGTAATTAGTTTTTATAAAGTTTCTCTTATATATAGCGGAATTTAAGCCTGAAATTCAGATTTTTGCGGGGTTGGCAACAGAAGGTTCCCCTTATCGTTATTAATAATTATTTTTAAATACCTTAAAACTACCAATATGCGAAAAATCACGTTCCTGTTTTCAGTTGTTTTGCTGATTACCTCATGCAGTAATGAGAAAAAAGAAGAAGCGCCTGCTGCTGAAGTTAAAGAAGTAGCTGCCCCGCCACCACCACCGGTGGATCTACCTTATAAAGCCACCTACTCTTCTGACTGGTCGATTGGCGACCCGAAGTATACAAAGATTGCGCTTGATTTTTACAAGCGTTTGGAACAGGACAGTATAACTGGAACAGGTGATTTTTTTGAAGACAGTATACAGTTTCGTGCTTTTGATAACAGAATTTTAATGGTTTCTAAAGAAGAATTGGTAAAAAGAGTTAAAGACTTTCGTGCCGGGTTTAAAAGCCTCAACGAAGAATTTACGGCATTCACCTGCCTGCATAGCAATGATCAAAATGAAGACTGGGTGAGTTTGTGGATTTTTGAAAAAGCAGTACGTACAAACGGAAAAGCCGACTCAACCCGTTACCAGGAAAACTGGCGTTTCCGTAATGGCAAAGTTTATTATGTCGCTGATTTCGCCAGATACAAACCAGCGAGATAATACTCCGGGTTGTTTAAGTGGTAAATGAGATATTAATAGTCCTGCCTTTAAAGGCGGGATTATTTTATTGAATTTGTAAAAAATGAAGAACTTATTTTTTTTCTTTTCTTCTGGTTGATGATTCAAATTCCATTGATACGAGACGGGCAATCAGTATCGCCGGGTACAACTGACCAATCAACGACTCCAAATTGGCAAGGGAACGTGCAACCGGTGAAACCGGTGTAATGTCACCATATCCCACAGTTGTTAGTGTAACAAAACTGTAGTAAAGAAAGTGTTTTAAAACCGGACCACCGATATTATTGAATGCTTCAGGCCCGGATATCAGATAAATGGCGTGATAGGCATAAGTAAACATCAGTCCAGCCAGTAAATAAACAACAATTGAACCTTCTATCCGTCTAAAGGTTATCTCACCGGGTTTAAATGTTTTGATAAGAATCGCTATCGCAAAAAAAAGATTAAACAGAAGAGCACTGAAATCGTTTGCAATCATAATGAAACGACCGGTCTCGAATTCGGCTAACCAATTTGCAATCATCGCTACGATGGCGAAAATACTCGCTATAACTAAAGTTTTTTTACGCCTCGATACAGAAAAAATGCCTGTAAAGAGCATTAGAGAATAAACAATCCTGATTATAATGCCACCCGTCCCTTCCGGCCTCACGAGAGGAACAAAAACGAAAATGAAGAGTAAAAGCAGCCATAGCATTGTTGACAGGCTTTTTTCTTCATCCCAGTAGAGAACAAGTTTTGAGATGATTTTCTTCATTTTTTGAATTTTTATACAGTAACATTTATTTAGAAATCAATTTTAGTTTTCACTCTTCCTCTCGATTCTCGGCAATAGAAATAATCTTTTAGCATAGGGTGCTATCAGTTTCAGGGCCGCATCCGGACCCCAGCTGCCTGCTTTATAAAAATGCAGCTGTTTGAGCGGATATTTTTTCCATGCATTCAAAACCGGCATAACCACTTTCCATGCAATTTCAACCTGGTCGGCACGCATAAATAAGGTCGGATCGCCATAGATAACATCCAGCAGCAGTGCTTCATAAGCTTCAGGAAGAGATTCCGTGTATGCGTCCTGGTAAGTAAAGTCCATATCCACCGCTTTCAGTTTCATTTCGAGTCCGGGCACTTTGTTTTCAAAAAGCAGACTTATTTCCAGTTCGGGCTGAATGCTTATGATCAGGCGGTTTGGCACAATATCTCCTTTAAAAATTTTTAAAGGCGAATCCTTAAACTGTATTACAATAACGGATACCTGCCGCGGTAAAGCTTTACCGGTAGTAAGAAAGAATGGAACGCCCTTCCATCGTTTATTGTCAACAAAGAACTTACCTGAAACAAAAGTTTCGGTGCTTGAATCCGCAGCTACTTTGTCTTCTTCCCGATAGGCGGGGTAAGGATTGTTATTGTTTGTACCTGCTGTATACTGGGCTCTTACAAAATTTTTGAATACTTCTGTCTCCGGTAATTTTCTTACACTTTTAAGCACTTTAGTTTTGGCATCCCTTATTAATTCCGCTTTATATGCCGCCGGGCAGTCCATTGCAACAATACATAATAATTGGAGCAGATGGTTCTGGATCATATCTCTCAAGGCCCCACTGCTATCATAATATCCCCCGCGTTTGCCTACGCCTACCTGTTCAGCAACGCTAATCTGGATATGGTTGATGTATTTATTATTCCACAAAGGTTCAAATACGTGATTGGCAAAACGAAATGCCATCATATTCTGTACGGTTTCT
>JAATGW010000536.1 GCA_015654495.1 Chitinophagales bacterium | reverse complement strand
TTGATTTCTACAAATTTCATAGAAAAAGAATTATCTCCGAAATGTTTGTCCGGGTGAAACCTTATTGCATTAATTCTGTATGCCTTTTTGATTTCATGGATTGTTGCATTTGATGAGATGCCTAATATAGCGTAATAATTTTTCAACATCCTAACTCACTTTAATTTCTTTGCATCTTTCTCTTTCTCCCTTGACTTCGATACAACACGTATAACCGCTCTGATTCCATAAATTAATACTCCCGAGGCTAGTCCGATTATGATAGCTTCTCCCATTGATTTAGGTCGGGAATTATATGTCTGAAGTAATAAATTAAGCAACTCTTTCATTCCAATTATTGAGGGTAAGGTCACCAAAAAATTGCAGCCAACGTTAAATATACGCAACCCTACCCCTTTTTCAAACGATTATATCCGACAGCAAACAATTATTGTCGACTAAATCAATTATAGTCGGCATACACATAAGTCTCTCCCGACTTAACCCTGATTAAACATTTAAAAACGACTACAAGTGTTTATAACCGACATTCTAATCTCCCTTTAACTCAACAAATCGAATTCAAACTTTCAGGCAATTGCACAACTCAAAAATTCTAGAATTTAATAGCAAAAAGAGTTTCTTATAACTGAATTGAACTCCACCCAAATTTCTCCCCCAACTTCCTCCCTCCTTTTTCTTACTTCTCCTTTTTTTCCCTATTTTCACCTACCAACTTAAGCTGCCGTACGGCCGGTTACCGGCCTGTCATTTTAATCCATCAATATGACCGGTGAAGCATTATTACAGGCCTATAAGACAGACCCCCTGAAATGGGACGAAATGCTGCAAAACGGGCTGCTACGCCCGGAGTACCGGCAGGTATTTTAGACCCTGCGATCTTCGGAGGTCGATCAGCTGTTCCAGAAAGACAAGCTGGCCGGCGAACTCTTCATGAACCAGGGTATCACATTTACTGTGTATGCTGACAATGCAGGGATTGAACGCATCTTTCCCTTCGATATCATTCCGCGCATCATCTCAACTGAAGCCTGGGACAAGATCGAAAGGGGAATCAAACAGCGTTTGAAAACCCTCAACCTTTTCCTGAACGATGTTTACGGAGAACAACAGATCCTGAAAGACGGCGTTGTTCCGGCCGAACTGATCGCGAGTTGCCCGCAGTACACCCGCGAAGTGCATGGCATCAAAGTAGCCCATGATATCTTCGTACATATCGCCGGCATCGACCTGATCCGTGGCGCCGATGGAGAGTTTTATGTACTGGAGGATAATCTCCGCACACCCTCCGGCGTATCCTATATGCTGGAAAACCGGGAAGTGACCAAGCGCCTTTTTCCTGATCTGCTCTCAACAAACAAGGCAAGGATGGTGAGTAACTATCCGTTGATGTTATACCAGATCCTGCTGAGCATGGCCACACGTCAGATCGCCAACCCCGTTGTCGTATTGCTGACGCCCGGCATTTACAACTCGGCCTATTACGAACATACTTTCCTCGCACGCCAGATGGGCATCCCCCTGGTGGAAGGCCGCGACCTGATGGTGGATAACCATAAGGTATACATGAAAACAACCATGGGTCTGCAACAGGTAGATGTGATCTACCGCCGCATCGACGACGACTACCTGGATCCGCTGGTGTTCCGGCCGGAAAGCGCACTTGGCGTACCCGGACTGATGAGCGCTTACCGTAAAGGCAATGTCGCCCTGGTGAATGCTGTGGGCAATGGCGTTGCCGATGATAAAGCGACTTATGCCTATGTACCCGCGATGATCAAGTATTACCTGAACGAAGATCCGATCCTTCCCAATGTGCCTACTTACCAGATGAGTGATGTGGATGCAAAAGAATATGTATTCAAAAACATCAACTCAATGGTTTTGAAACGCACGAACCAGTCCGGCGGTTATGGCATGCTGATGGGTAATAAAGCTACGGATGAGGAGGTGGATCATTTCCGGAAAGAAGTGGATAATGACCCGCGGAATTTTATCGCCCAACCGATCATTCAGCTTTCCACCGTTCCCTGTTTTATCGACGGTGAACTGAAAGCCCGACATGTGGATCTGCGGCCCTTCGCCCTTCAGGGTGCCGATGGAATTCATATCGTTCCCGGCGGACTGACGCGCGTAGCCTTACGTGAAGGCTCACTCGTAGTGAATTCATCGCAGGGCGGCGGCAGTAAAGACACCTGGATCATCGATATAAAAGACTAAAAAGTAGCAATCAACCCCAACTATGCTGAGCAGAATTGCAGATTCACTATACTGGCTGGACAGGTACATGGAAAGAACGGAGGGTATCATCCGTATCCTTCGTACAGAATATGTTTTGTCGCTTGACAAAGGCCTTGAAAATTTAACTTCGTGGCGGCCGATACTGGAAATATTCAGTCATGCCGACGAAGAAAAAACTGCACTAATGGAATTCAACAGCACGATGGTGCTGCAATATATTTTCTCGGATACTACCAATAACAATTCACTGAAAGTATTACTGAGCCGTGCACGCGAAAATGCCCGCGGTGCCCAGGACCATATCACCAAGGAAGTGTGGGAACAGGTGAACCTGATGTATCATAATGTGAATTCACCGCATTTTGTAAACCGGCTCACGTCACAGGATGCACTCCCGGCCCTGGATCGCATGACGGATATGGTCACCCTGTATACCGGTGTGGCAGGAAGCACCATGCCGAGAAGCATGGGCTGGTATTTTATGAATATCGGCAAGTTCACGGAACGCTGCCTGATCACCATTGAAATGACAAGCCTCTATTTCCGGAATATCGATTATGACCTGGAGTATAACCATGATATTCTTTACTGGAGAAACCTCCTACTCTCCCTCTCAGGTTACGAATTACACCTGAAGACCTATCGCTCCAATAAACACACATTGAATGTACTGGACCAGGTACTGTTTAATCGGGAGTTCACCCGCTCCGTTCATTACAGTATTGCGAAAATGAATCATTACCTGCGGCATGTGATACTGAAAAATAATCCGGCGCAAAAAGATAAGCTGGAGAAGGAATTCGGGCGACTGATGAGCCTGATAGAATTTGCAGATACCGAACAGGTTCGTTCAGTAACACCGGAAAAATTTCTCGATCTGATCCGCAGTCAGCTGCTGCAGTTCAATAAACTACTTACACAGGTATTCTTCTCCTATTCCTAAGTTTCGTGCAATGGCGGTTTTCAAAATACACCATATCACCCAATACGATTACGACCGGCCCGTACGGGAAAGCGTAAACGAAATCCGGATTTTCCCTTATGTGTGCCCTGAACAGGAGATGCTGAACCAGGAAATCAATATTACTACCCAGCCCGCAATGCATATTTTTGAAGACTACTGGAAAAATAAAGTTGCCACCTTCAATATCCATGAACCACATCAGCACCTGCTTATTGAAAGCAAACTGATCGTGCGAACCACAGCCACGACCGAACCCTACCTGAATTACAATACCGGAAAATCGGCATTGGAAACGGATGTGCGGAATCAACTGAAACTACTTGAACTGACCAGGGCAGATCATATCGAAAACCAGGCTGAGATAAACAGGATAATAGAATTGATCGATCAGCCCTGGAAAAGCATCGCGGGTATCGTGCAGGATTGCAGCCAGTATATCTACCAGTATTTCCAGTATATCAAGGGCATCACCAATATCGAGTCGACTGTTGACGAAATTCTTCAGCATAAAACCGGGGTATGCCAGGACTTTGCACATGTGATGCTGCAGGTATTGCGGAGTATGAAGATTCCATCCCGCTATGTCAGCGGTTATATTTGTCCGAACAAGGATGGTCTCCGCGGTGAAGGCGCCACACATGCCTGGGTAGAAGCCTGGATACCGATGCATGGTTGGGCAGGAATTGATCCTACGAATAATGTCTGGGTAACGCATAAACATATCAAACTCGCCGTTGGCCGCAACTTCAGCGACTGCTCACCTGTACGCGGATCTTTTAAAGGTCCGGCACGGCAATTACTGAGTGTATTCGTTTCCGTTGGCTACGAAGATGGTCGCGTGTTTGAAGATAAAACCCGCGTTAAAATGAATACTGAAGCTTCCGCAGAACCGGAAGAAGTATTTATGGAAAATTTTGCGAATCAGCAGCAGTGACGTTTTACGTTGAACGTTTAACGTTAAACGTTGCTTAGTTGAACAGGAAAAAGAATACATAGAGCAGTGAAACTACAAACATGATCAGATCTGTAATCAGGCTGATTATTTCCTTATTGTTTTCTTCTTTGCCGGTCAGGTGCCGAAGGATAGCCAGGCCGAAAAATATGCAGCCTGGTATCGATGCGGCGCGAAAAATATCCTCATTGAAAAATGAAAGTATTGCAATTGCAGACACAGAGATATTCATAGCACCCAGTTCTTTAATAACAGGAATACTTCCTTTATTCCTTAGTCTGAATATCCTGAAAGCTGCAAAGGCCGGTTTGAAAAGCTGGATGGCGCCATAGATAAACAGGCGCACACCCAGTCCCCAGAAAATAAACCATTTCGCTATCAGGGCCGGATCCGCCGACGTCTTCCA
This sequence comes from Chitinophagales bacterium, assembly GCA_015654495.1. Taxonomy (GTDB): domain Bacteria; phylum Bacteroidota; class Bacteroidia; order Chitinophagales; family Chitinophagaceae; genus Pollutibacter. Next base: position 3,313 of record JAATGW010000536.1, on the reverse strand, counting down.
GAAAATAGTTTCTACCAGTATAGCACAAACCGGCAGTACAATCATTAATACCACATTAAAGATCACGGGAGCTTTCAGGGGCGGCTGTACAAGCACCTGGTAATCTTTTATTGCCCCGTTCTTTTTCAACATAGAAATTTTTATAGTTAATGAACAGATTCTATCTGTCCCGAAAAATGCTGGTTAACATCAAAGCACTAAATCAGGAATCCTTCCTTTTTCATTTGCTTATATACAGTATTCGACACCTGATTATATAGTTCACTGCCAGTACCAGGATCAATGGTGCTTGTAAGCCCGGACCAGATCAGGCTACCTGTTTTAAGAGAATATACATTTACTTCAACTTTATAAGTTTTGTCGGTGGTATAGTAGCCCGGATCATAGAAACCTCCCCACGAAAATCCCCAATAACCTCTCCAGCTGTTATAATACATCGGACCATTTCCAGGTACATATCGGGTTGTATTCTTTACGTCAACAAGGCTCATCATTACGATGCCGTCGAATCCTTCGGCCTTGAGCCTCTCATTGTAAGTGGAATCATTTTCTTTAAGCGCACCGGTTCCAAATTCTTTGTAAGACTGAACAGCTTTGTCCTTTACAAGAGCAGCCATTCCATCTTCAACCTGCCTTCTTACAGACTCATTCTTTAAAAGAGCAGCAACAATAAATTTGTTCAGTTTCTTTGAATCGATAGTTACATTCGGATCCCTCCAGCTGGTGTCGATCTGTGTAACGGGGCTGCAGCCGGCCAGCATTACAATGCAAAAAATGATTACTGCATTTGATTTCTTTTTCATGACTTTCATTTTTATTTTTTATTTATTAAATGATACTGGTGCAGGTTGTGTTTTATCTTCTGATTTCTCCTGCAGTTTTTTAAATAGCTCCTTAGGTGTAAGGGTCATCAGCGGTTTGATCGTAGGATCATTGAAAAATATATCCACTTCCTGCGGCTTTGCCTGATTCACATACTGGTCGAGAAAGTCGAGGATCATTGGAAGATGTTCGTACATTGGCAGTATGGCCATTTCATGACCAAGTCCATCAGCCCTGTAAATAAAATAGGGGTATTTATTTTTTTTGAAAGTGGCGGCTATTGATGAAGAGCCAAAAAACCCTTTATTAAAAAAACGGATCTTACCATAAGGAACAATTTTATCAGCGGTGCCATGAAACAACATCGCCGGGGCAGGCTTTATACTGTATTTTGGCTTTCCGTCGAAGCTGAGCAGTGCACCCGAAAAAGAAATAAGTCCTGCATATTGAAATGATGCCGGTAGTTTCGAGGCCAGGGGCTTATTATTTCTTTTTGCATATTCAGCACCCAAAACGGTAATAGCACCTGAGCTGGATCCTGATAAAATGATTTTGCTGGTATCGATGCCAAGAATTGCGGCATTCGAGATTATCCAGGCTGTTGCGTCAAATACATCTTCAACAGCCATATCAATAGCCTTTCGCAAGGGACCGATATCAAATTTTGAAAGGTGCTTTACATTCTTAAGACCAAGCCGGTAAGAAATCGGAATCACTACATAATTATGATCAGCAAGAAAATGAAAGTATCTGTTGTACACGGTGTCGTTCCTGTGACCCGCCATAAATGCACCGCCAAAAACAAAGAGTACACAGGGCTTTGCTTTTCCGTCAACAGAATCCTTTTTGTACACATCAAGCCCGAGCTCAACCGAATCTTTTACCGCGTATACATAGCTTTGCATCAGTATGCTTTTGTCCCCGGCTACCGGCTGCGCGTACCCGCCGGAAGCAAGAACCGAAACGAATAGTACGGACATGAATACCCGCAATGGGAATATCTTCCACTCCGCATGGTTGTTATATTGGTTTCTGCGTTTTTGATGATCTCTGATTCTGTATTTCATAAAAATGTTCTTATTAATTTGATTCCGTATTCATGAAGGCCATGCCGTGATGCCTGCCAATGCCAAATACCTGCAACCCTGAACTACCAGCCACCGCCGAGTGATTTATAGAGCATTACAATTGAATTTAATTTGCCGGCCAGCGCTGCTGATTCCTGGATCTGCGCGTCAAAAAGATTATCCTGCTGAGTGAGTACTTCCAGGAAAGAAGTAAACCCATGATCATATCTGGCGGTAGATAATGTGAGCGCTTTAAGAGCAGCATCGACCTGTATTTTCCGCTGCTCATGCTCCCCCGTATAAGTTCTGATATAAATGAGTGAATTGTCAACATCTCCAAATGCAGTTAAAACTGTTTGCTCGTACGCAAGGTTTGCCTGTATAGTTCTTTTCTCTTCAATCCTGACCTGGTTCTTCAATTGATTAAAATTGAATATGGGACCCGTTAATGCTCCTGCACCACCCGCAGTAAAACCCGCTCCTGAAAGTAAACTGCTTAACTGGGGACTCGCAAAACCGAGAAGTCCGGTTAAACTGAGCGAAGGAAACCTGCTGGCTTGCGCTATACCAATCCTTTCATATTGCGCCTGAAGGGACTGCTCAGCTGCTTTGATATCCGGCCGGCGCTGTAATAGCTGTGAGGGCAGGCCGGCAGGTATTGATGGAGGAAGTAGTTGATCACGGTTGAGATACCCACGCATGATACGACCCGGCGGCAACCCCATCAGAAGCCTTAAACTATTTTCAGTTTGTACAATCTGCCTTTCGAGCATTGGAATGTTTGCAGCGATATCTGATTCCTGCTGGATAGCCATCAGCCTATCAAGATCAGGAATATATCCTTTTTCAAATCTATCGGTGATAACACGTGTATACTCTTTCCTGCTTTCATAGGTTTGCCGGGAGATCAGCAAACGGTTATCAAGATCACGTAAAAGAAAATACTGAGAAGCGGCTTCAGCAATAAGGCTGACCCTGATATTGTTGGATGCTGAAATAGTTGACTGCAGATCCGCCAGTGCAGAGCGTTTTGTCGCACGCAATTTTCCCCAGAGATCCAGTTCCCAGTTGAGAACCGCATATCCGCTGAAAATGGCCGTGTTGGCGCCCGCAACAACTTTCCTTGCTTCGTCGCCGGCATGGGTCTTGCCTACCCTGCCTTCATAACCTAAAGTTGGATAGAGACCCGCCCTTGCAATTGCCGCCTGCGCTGAAGATTCTTCTATCCTGGCCACGGCTGTGAGCAGGTCTTTATTATTATTTAAAGTTGTTCTGATGATGGTTTGCAAAACGGTATCCCTGAACAGTTCAGACCATTCCATCAACGGAGCTTCTTCTGTTTTTACCGAATCACGGTATGCAACTGGTGGTGCCGGTGGCGGGCCCTGCCAGGGTTTGGTCACATTACATGCTCGCTCTAAAGG
>JAATGW010000467.1 GCA_015654495.1 Chitinophagales bacterium | reverse complement strand
GTGTCAACCCCCGTCCCGAGAAATGCCTCCCCGGAGTACTATAGGCTATAAATCCTGAATCCAGGTCAATTGTTTTATTCCAGTTTGTTTCAATAATCTGCCCTTCATCATAGCCCCAGAACCTGAAATGTCCGCCAACCCCTAAACCGCAAATCACTTTTTTTGTTTTTGTTTTCAGTTTAAGCAAAGTTTCAAAATCTGTATGATCATAGTGATCGTGAGAAATAAAGAGATAGTCAATTTCAGGCAAATCATCTACGGTATAAACATCTGTTCCCAAAAAAGATTTATTTGTACCTGGAATGGGAGAAGCATTTCCGCTGAATACCGGGTCCAGTAATATTTTTTTCCCGTCAATCTGGATAAAATAAGAAGAGTGCCCGAACCAAATCAAGACATCTTCATCCTCTTTCAAATTCAGCAGATCTGTTTTTACCGAAGGAAGGGTATCAACCGGACGCAGCCGCGGCTTCTTCTGAAATATAAATTCCCATATTACTTCAAGGGTACTATACCCTTCGGTCAATTCGGGCGTTTAATGAATATTCTGAAATTTTCCATCCCTGTAGTTTGGCTCTGATTTCATTTTTTCCTGAAATGCAGTATCTGGTGTTTCTCCAAACAAATCCCGTTGTAAATATATCCATGAGGCTAATATCACCAGCGCCACCAACACCAGAAATGTGAGAAGAATCCTCTTAAACAAACGGAACATATCGGGAAATTTCTCAAAACTAGGAGATTCGGCCAAGCTGAATTGATTCAGAAGTCGAAATTCTTTTCAACCACCTGCTATTTGAAATAAAGGTGGTCACACAGCGAGCTGATTATTCAATTAGGCGGGTTTTGTCGTAAATCCTACACAGCGTTGGTTGTAACTGACTCATCCTGGTCAACCATCCAGCGCGTCATTTTATACCGGGGCAACAAAGTTTCCACCTTCCTTTTGATCCACTTAGAAACGATTTCGAAAACAATAAAGCCAATGACAATGGAGATCATCCATTCAAAAGCATGAAAAGTCTGCTTGTCAACAACGGTTTTTTTTGCAGTAACTCCCCAGAGATTCTTTATGCTTCTGGTAGTAAAAAAATTTGCCACGAGTTTTGTAGATGCCATTCCGTTAATGAAACCGAGGAAATTACCCGTGAAATTGCTGTAGAGGTATACCAGGAACTTTGAAGAGAAATTGTTTTTCATGTAGACAGATATTGGACTATTAAAACGTATTGTCCGCCTCTAAATTGCAAAATTATCTCAAAGAGGCGGGTATTCAGAACCCTTTCCGCATTTGTGTGTGATAAAATACTTTTCAGTTTAACTATCCGGTAAAAAAGTAAAAACCAGTTAACATTACCAGGCACAGTTTATAAAAAGCCATTACTGATCCCGATAAAACTGTTTATACAAAAAATCCGATGCAAACTCTCCGGCTTCCAGCCAGCGTCGCTTGGCTTTAGCCCCATAAAGAAAAGGATTAAATGATTTCTGTAGTTCATGTTTAAGGCCATAATAGGTTTTTAACTCACTGGGAATTCCAAATCTGATTGCCTGACGATAGATAACAGCACTTCCATGAATCGGACCGCGGGATTCATACGGGGCTACCCCGTCTTTATCCCCATGCACGCTTACTATCGGAACTTTTGCATTGGCGATCCAGGTCGAATCAAATATGCCACCCCAGAAATTAATCAGCGCAGAAATACGGGTCATATTATATGGCTTTACCGCGGTCGTTGAATCTTTTCGTCTACCCATAGCCGCAAGCGCCCTGTAGTCACCGTATACCGCCTGTAAACCCGCCATGCTTCCGGCAGAATTCCCGGCAAGAATAAACTTTGTTGTATCAATTCCTATTTCTGAGAAATTCAGCTTACACCAGGCAATCGCTCCGTTGATATCTTCAATTGCAGAAAAACAACCCCCTGCCATTTTATTAAAATCCTGTGTAGGCAGTCCTTTGAGTTTCCGGTAATTCATTGCAATACATACATAGCCCTTTTTTGCAAATTGCCTGCACCAGATGGGTATCCCGCGACTGGTCTTCTTCCCCAGTTTAAAACCGCCGCCATGCAACCAGATGATCACCGGCCGATCCGTTTTATTATCATCAGCCGGCAGGTAAATATCCATGAGATAGGCTTTTTTCTTAGCGTCAGGCATAGATGCTGATTTATATGAAACATTCTTTCTGATTTTCACATCAGTAAAAACCTGGTCCTTATATCTTATTTGCGCATTGGAACCGGCACTAATAAAAAAGCAGATTAAGATTGATAAAACAATCCTGCACATAAAAGCATGCTGATTTAGAAAATCTGATAATAAATGTGTACGCCCTCCGATTTTCTTACAAAGGAAAAACACTAAAGCAGAAATGATTTTTTGCATTAAAAATATTGTTTTACATCTGGAACAAAAACCGCCCGGTTTTAACTCAGATATCCGCTACGGCGGCAGATTCGTGCATTTCAATTAATTTGCAGTTACACATCTCCATATGAAAATACAATTACTGACTATTCTTTTCCTGATTTCCGCAATTTCCCAGCTGCATTCCCAGGAATCCCGGCGTTTTCAAAATGAAGTTGCGGGTATCACCCAGGCAGATTCAGCATATAAAACAAAAGATATTATATTATTTACGGGAAGTTCAACCATCCGGATGTGGAAGTCGCTTGCAACTGATTTTCCCGGCTACCCGGTAATAAATCATGGTTTCGGTGGATCGCAGATGACCGACCTGCTGTTTTTCAGCCGGGAGCTTATCCTCAATTACAAGCCCCGCAAAATATTCATCTATGAAGGCGACAATGATCTTGCGTCTTCAAAGTCAACAGATCAGATCCTTAAAACGGCTGACTCACTGGTGAAGTCAATCAGAAAATCATTTCCCAACACAGCATTGTATTTTATTTCGGCCAAACCGAGTAAATCAAGATGGCATCTGAAAGAAAAATACCTCGAATTCAATGCTGCTCTTAAAACATTTGCGTCAGAAAGGCGAAACACATTTTATATTGATCTGTGGACTCCGATGCTTGCCGGTGATGGTGTGGTTATGCAGGATATTTTTCTTGAAGATGGATTGCATATGAATCCAAAAGGCTATGCCATCTGGAAGAAAGTGATCGAACCCTACCTGAAATAACCTATGCCAAAAGATTTCAAAAAATATTTCATAATACCTGGAACGCCTGATGAAGTGTATAACGCACTTACTAATCCATTAGCCATTCAGCTTTGGACAGGTGAACCAGCCATTATGTCTACAGAACCAGGTTCTGAATTTTCTCTCTGGAGCGGCTCAATCGAAGGAAAGAATATTTCATTTGAAGAAAATAAGAGAATCGTTCAGCAATGGTATTTTGATGACCAGGAAGAAGAGTCGATCGTCACCATCAAACTCCATCCACATGCAAAGGGTACTTCGGTGGAGCTACACCATACAAATATTCCGGACACTGAATTCGGCGAGATGGTTGATGGCTGGAATCAATCCTATTTTATGTCACTCGACGAATTTTTTGAATAAACGAATTTTATGGCGACCGGAATCCGTACAGCATCTGTGCAGGAAATAAAAGAAGAACTTCAGCCTTATAAAACAGGCAAACTGATTGAACTATGCTTACGCCTTGCAAGATTCAAAAAAGAAAACAAGGAGCTGCTGACATTTCTTTTATTTGAAGCGAATGATATCGAAGCTTATATCCAATCAGTGAAAAATGAAATGGACTCCGGCTTTGCAGATATGAATACCAGCAATCTTTACTTTGCAAAAAAAACCATCCGGAAAGTACTCCGTATGGCAAATAAACATATCCGTTTTACAGGTTCAAAGACGGTGGAGATTGAACTTCTTCTCCATTTCTGCGAAACCCTTTCTGAATCAGGGATATCTTTGAGAAAAAACAATGCGCTGAATAATCTGTATCAGAACCAATTAAAAAAGATTCAGAAGTCAGCAGAAACCCTGCACGAAGATCTGCAGTATGAGTACACGCGGAAGATCAGTAAACTTCAGCAGAAGGCAGTAGGCAGTAGGCAGTAGGCAGTAGGCAGTAGAAACAGCCGGCGTTTGGAGATTTGATGCCTAAACGTCTATCTGTTTCTGTTACTGTTTC
>JAATGW010000171.1 GCA_015654495.1 Chitinophagales bacterium | reverse complement strand
TTATCAGATCCTGATCCCGGGGCAGGCGATTCCGTACTGTTACTGCAATCCATGTGAACAGAAACCAAACAATGGTCATTACTGCAGTAACGATAAGCCCGGACCCGAAAAACAATTCAGGCTTTACAAAAAACCTGGCCCCGAATAGAAGGGTATTGATAAGGATAACCACCAGGGGCATGGTTAATGACAGAATCAGCAAATCTTTCCGGGTATATTGAGCGACTCTAACCATGTGAAATTTTCTGTGCACAACCCAGGGTTGCTGATTTTACAATCCACGCCAGCACTGGATTTGCGGCTTTATACAAATTACATTCTTTTTCCGGTTGGCCTGCACCTGGCAGTATAAAATGGATTGTATCCTGTATGAGTTGATTAAAACCAGGTATGAATTGCGGAATAAATGGCAAACCCAGGGTTTTTTCTCCTTTTCGATAAGCCCGGCATTACATCTGCGGAATTTGTAGTTCATGCATGCTTTTCGGCAACCGGTACACAATGCCCTTTTATCAGAACAAGAAGCATAGCAAATTTGTGACAACGAAAGGAAATAATTTAAAAAAGAAAGGAATTGTAAAAACTGTTTTATGAAAGAGATTATCAACCAATACCAGCCGCTCTGGTTTTCAATCGCAAAAAAGTATTCAGGTGATATACACCACAGTGAAGAGTTGGTGCAGGATGCACTGGTCAGGTATCTGCAGACTGAAAATGCCGATGTAAAGAATGTGAAAGCCTATGTAGCCAAAACAATCTATCACCTTTACATCAATCAGATCAGGAAGGATAAAATCAGGACGGCTCATGCAAAGAGTGTTTTGAATACTACCGAAGACCTCCACGATCAGGAAAGAACATTCGAAAATCAAAGTGAAGTAAAATCACAGCTATCAAAAATGTACCGGATGCTCACACCAGGCGAAAGAGCTGTGTTTGTTTTAAGGAAAGCTTTCGACTACGATCTGGAAACTATCTGTGATCTTTTCAGAATCAGCAACGAAAACTGCCGTCAGCTTTTGTGCCGGGCAAAAATGAAAATGCAGGAGAGCGGTAAGCCCTATTTCAGACCAGGCAAAAATGAAAATGGATTTATCGATAGTTTTTTCAAAGCGTCCAGGGATGGAAACATGAATGACCTGATAAGTTTATTACAAAAAGATCTCGGTAAAAAATACCTGAAACCAAGCAGAGAAAAGTCAACAAAGGAAAAGACAGGAATGGTTGTACAAATAGGAATGGCAAGGATTTCAACAGGCATCAGGGCATAAGGAGAGCGATATTTCCGGCAGGATCAGCATATTTCAGGATGGTTTAAAGTTTAACGGAAGGCAGGTACTAACCTGCTTTTTGTTTTTTTTTCTGTACTGTTCTTTAAAATTCAGAATAATTTTAATCATTCAACAAAATCCACTAATTTTTATACCCGCAATTATCCTGCAAACACCTATCCGTCGGGATTACTGCGGGTTGATTGAGGTTCCGAACCTGTTCAGTTTAAATTATTACCGGAATGATAGACAAAGCACTTCAATCCGTTGTTGATACCCTGAATAATTTCCTTGCTGACAGGATGGGAATAGAACATCCTGAAGCCACTCCATATGTAATTCTGGAAAATATCGCCGGATTTCAGCAGCCACATTCGAACAATGCATTTTCTCATCTGCACGATAATGTCATTCTCACAGTTGTCAACATTGAAAAAGATACCCTTCCTTTTTCAGGGTTTTCCCGCCCCGGTACGCTGCTTCAGCCAAAGGAACGAAGCCTGCATCTGAAAATATTTTGTCTTTTCTCAGTTCCCGCAGAACCATATAGCCGCGCCTTGCAACTGCTTTCTCTTATAATCGATTTTTTTCATCAGCGGCCTGTTTTTGATTCATCTGGTCCTGAAGGTTCACCCGGACCGGTGACAGCAGACCAGGTATCGCTGACTTATGAAGAATTAAATCATCTCTGGACGATTCTTGGCGGCAAACAGCTCCCTTCAGTCATGTTTCGGCTAGGCTTGCAGGAGAGTGCCGATTCGGAATCCGGTGGAACGCTGAAGCAAAATGATCTACCGTTTGAGGCCGGTAGAAAATAACAGCGCATTTTTACCTCCCATAATGCTAAAGATAGAAACATATCGTTTTGCCAATTGGCCAAAATACTTTGCTTTCAACCTCTTGTAAGCAATACTGACCAGGCAAGGGTTTTTTGTAAACCCGGTTTTCAGTCTAAACCACGTGCAGATAATACTGAAAATATTGGGTGCGGTATTATGCATTCGGAACCGCGTTCGACATCAATCCTGAATGGAACGTACCAGGCCATTACTCTCCTTGCTGGCCGGAATGGCAGCGTTCGCGAAACCTGACAAACTCCGAATTTGCAAAAATTATGCAGACATGCAGGATACAGATTCCTTACGGCGAATCTTTAATGCTAATTTAGCGCATGATTCGTAAGAAGCCGGATGTTGACGTGATCATGGATATTCTGGAAGATTTTCTTCAGATATATCCGGAATCTCCTTTTGTGAAAAGTTTACTTCAACAGTATCGTGAAAGAGGTAGCCTCAGCAGAAAACAGCTGGAGGGCTTATATTTTAAAGCGGTTGATATTAAAAAGATTGCACCGAATAAGCTTGCTACCCTCGAAGCGGTTATTAAAAAGAAAGCAGTAAAAACAAGATCTGCATTACCGGCTCCCGCTCCATTATATGTGCGTGATGAAGCGGTTGGAATTAAGATTAAAGCAATTCTGGAGAAATATCCCGAACACAAAAGAGTGAAGTACTTTCTTGTTAAATATGAGAATAATGAACAGCTTACAGCTCCTGAAATTACCGAGCTGGAAAAATTTCATAAACTACTGATCAAATAAATTTCTTTTGAAGAAATTACTCTACCTGTGCTGGTCGTACAAAAGTGCTTCCACAGATTCCTGAATAATTTTGTATTCGTCATCAGAAATTTCCGGCGTTTCAGTTGTCGTCGCAATTTCCTTTAGTTGTTTTTCTTTACTGATTCCAATTACTGCTGAACTCATAGCAGGCTGTTTCAGTACATAGCGGATGGCGGTTTGTGCAACGGTTCTTAATTCATTTGAAAAATTCTTAGTCACATTGGCAGCGTTTTGCATGAATTCTGCAGGCTTATTCAGATAAGCAGCAGGAGTTTTACCGGTCAACATTCCCTGCGCCAAAGCTCCTCTTGCCAGCACCCCGATATTATTTTCTGAAAGCAGATCCAACATAGATTCCTCAGGTCTTCTGTCTGCAATACTATACTGCATCATATTACTGGTTATACCATAGTTTCCCGCATACTTCCTGATAACATTCGGCCTGATGGATGAAATACCATAGTACCTGATCTTTCCTGTTTCAACTAATCTTTCAAAAGCTTCTATTATTTCCTCAGCCGGGTCTTCGATAGTTCCGCCGTGCAACTGATACAGATCGATCCATGAAGTCTGCAGTCTTTTCAAACTGGCATCCACTGCATTCAGAAGATATTCTTTTCGTGGATTCCATTTCCACCCGCTACCATCTTCAAGCCATTGATTTCCTACCTTTGTTGCCAGAATGATTTCATTTCTTTTTTCCCTGATTGCATTACCAGTAATGATTTCATTTCTGCCATGTTCATACAGATCAGCGGTATCAAAAAAATTTATTCCGAGATCGAAGGCTTTGTTAATGAGCGAAATTGCTCCTTCGTCAGAAACCGATTTCAGGGACATGCACCCGAATCCGATAACCGAAATTTTAAGCTCTGATTTACCCAGCTGCTTATATTGCATTGTTAAATGTACATCAGCATAGCATATCGCTGTGCTCAAAAATCCGAAAATCATGGCTGCAGAAGTTTGGCAAAGAGGTGTTATAAGCGGGGTTCCTTCATTATTGCAGCCTGTGGCTCATGCCTGGCTTCAGGCAGTTGAGGAAGTAAATGAGTTGATGAAGGATTTTCCGGAAGAATTATTGTGGGATATTTCTATGTCAGTTGCATGCCCTGGTTTTCATCTTAATCACATGCGCGGGGTGATTGATCGCCTGCTTACTTATGCCGATGGAAATCAGCTTAACGAATATCAATTGGAGTTTCTGGGTAAAGAAAATTATCCTGATCCGTCAACTGACTCATCAGCTCTTGTAAGAAAATTTTCAGAGACCGTTGCTGATGCTGTAAAAAAACTCAGCTCATATCCTGAAGAGAGGCTGACAGAATTCAGAGGAATAGGCAGAAAACAAATTCCATCCACAGTTATCGGATTGTTATTTCATTCAGCTGAACATGTGATGCGGCACCTTGGTCAGCTGCTGGTAACGGTAAAGGTCCTGAAAGAAAATAATAATTCTGAATCCGAAAATGCAGTGTATTAAGAACGTTCTACGTTAAACGTTGAACGTTTAACGTAGAACGTTGAAGGAAATTTATTTAACCACCTTCATTTGTTCCGGATCCCAGTTTACAATTTTCCTGCTGAAATAACTTTCATTGCATGCCAGCGATGCGGCGGCGGCTCTGAAACCGAAAGCTGCATCTTCAACAACCGGTTTGCCTGAACGGATCGAATCAAAAAAGTTGGTGAAATGATCGAGATGATCACTATAACCCTGTGGTACTTTAAATTCAATATTTTCTTTTGTCGGTCTTTTCTTTTCTTCAGCAGTATATTTCTGGTTGTACGCTTCAGTAAGTTTGTCCTGCATTTCTTTAGGATAGGTAAATAATGCGTCGTAGCCCCCGAAGCCCGGTGCTTTTGGCATGATGCTGTTCTTCACAGTTAATCCGCCACCGCGAATTTCCATTACACCTTCCTCTCCTATAAAACGAATCAATTCCGCACCTCCTGTTCCACTGATGAAATTAACCTGCAATGTGAGCTGAAATGTAGGATGGGCCTGAGTTTCCGGATATTGCATAATGCCCGACATTACATCCGGTACATCGCGGCCATCTTTCCAGTAGGACAGCTGTCCCGATGAAAATATTTTGTTCGGTCCGTTAGATCCTGTGATTACATGCGTACCTGAAATTAGATGAACAAACAAATCTCCTGCTACACCTGTTCCAAAATCCTTGTAGTTTCTCCACCAGAAAAATTTCTTGGGATCATAAGGCATCTTGTTCATCCCTTCAACATACTTATTCCACATTGTTGTTTCTGGTGAAGCATCCAATGGCATTGTATATTCCCACGCACCTAGTGAACTTTGTCTGTCATAGGTTGCATTTACCATATTCAGTTTTCCGATCACTCCTGATTTATACAATTCCTGCGCTTTCAGCGAAACAATACTACTTACCCGCTGGCTTCCTACCTGTACAATTTTACCGGAAGCCCGCTGCGCTTCCACTACACCTAATCCCTCGCTGATTTTGTGAACCATCGGTTTTTCACAATACACATGCTTTCCCTTTTTCAACGCTTCTTTCGTGATGCGTGCATGCCAGTGATCGCTTGTAGCAATGATGACGGCATCCACATCTTTCCGGTCAAGCAGTTCAGAATAGTTGCGGGTGGTGAATAGCTCTTTCCCATACAATTCCTTCGCATTTTCGAGACGGCCCGAATACAGATCGCAAACAGCGGCCAGTTCAACACCAGGTACCTTCAACGCAGTTGAAAGATCGCCGTGGCCCTGAATGCCGAACCCGATTACACCGAGCCGGACTTTATCATTGGAAGAAAAAGTTCTGTCGTATCGGATTATTCTCTCTTCCGCTTTCTCTGCCGCAGCGAGTGCAAGTTTACCGGAAGCTAAAAAAATACCCGTCCCGCCGAGATTTCTCAAAAATTTCCTGCGGGAAGAAAAAGAATCATTTGACATGCCTTGCTTTTTTTGGTTGAGTGAATAGATTTCTAGTCCGCTCAATTTACAGTATTGTTTCAGAATTGAATCAATTGCAGTAAGGCAGTTTTTACAAATGAAAATAAACAGGCAAACAATTTGCGAAAGGACTATTTAGCAGGCGCTTTCCCGCCTTTCAGCTCAGCCTGGAGTCTTTTAAGTTCCTCCAATTTTTCCGCTGCCGCCAGTTTTGCCTGTGCCGGCCAGGTGGTAGGATCGCTAAGCTTAAGGTTTACACCGCTTTTATCCAGGATAGTGCGGATTTTTTTTGCTGTGGCTTTTGCCAGGTCTGCGTAGCTGATGATGTTTTCAGCCTGAAGTACACCTGCTATTTTTTTCCCGATCCCCTCTATTTTAGTGAGGTCATCATTACCGGAAGCTGCTTT
>JAATGW010000103.1 GCA_015654495.1 Chitinophagales bacterium | reverse complement strand
GCGTTTGTCTGAAAAATCGACTGGCTACAAACAGGAGGCTCCTATGGAGCCGGGGACCAGGTTGGCGACAACTGAATCCATCTCCGGAGATGCATGATTATTTGAACTTTTTATCAAAAACCCTTGCATGTCATTTCTTTAAAATCCCTGCGAAAACCTTTTCCATGGCGCGCTTCATTCATAAACAGCAGGCCCTACTTAAAACCTACAACTTAACAACCTGACAACCTGATAACCTTCAAATCTCCAAACGCCGGCTGTTTCTCCTGCCTACTGCCTCCTGCCTTCTGCCTCCCCCTCATTCCACTCCCGAAATCTCAAGGTGATCAGGATGATAAACATTGGTAAAGTCACCGAGCACTGCCTTATTATTTCGGAACCTGAGGCGCGGGAGTTTGAGATCTTCAATATCATTAAAATTAACACGCCTGTGCATTGGATGCATTGTACCTCCGGCTGCGCCAGGAGCGGCTGCGGGATCATATTGAAATGCCGGATCTACCCAGGTACCGCGCGGATACATAATTCCCGGGCGACCACTGCCCCTGATATCCAATTGAGCAGGGTGTTCAAGACCGAGACCATGACCAAATTCATGTGCTGCAGTTGTTGAACCCTGGTAAAGGTTTTCAAGTTTGAAATAGCCTGTATTGCTTCGGATTCCATCTACAAAAGAGATATTTCCAAACGCAAAATCCTCAATCCTGTAAAAGTTCATCTGCGGGTTCAGATTCGACACAACTTCTTCTGGTGTCAAATCGGGTCGCCAGAGAAAACTTATACTGAAAACAACCTGATAAGCCCGGCCATTAATTTCAACAAATGCCTTAGGTTCATTCCACATCGTTTCAATTTCGCTGGCAATATCCCGCGTCAGGTTATTGCCTGAAGCATTTCCATAGGTAATAACCGTAGCGGATAAACGAATTTCAGGTCTGAAGGAAAGAATCTCTGCTTCAACCATTTGCTTTAGCTTTCGGAGTTATTTTAGGTTTTGAAGCGGGAGGAATTACGATAGCCGGACTGATATCAGGCAGTTTGTTTCTCAGATCGGATTCCCTGTAAATTGAAGTGTCAACAAAATACCAGTTTTTACCTCCATCTTTCGAAATAGCCACGAGGGTGGATTGAAATTCTATATCAGCAAAAACAGTACTCAACGAAATTGTTTGAGGCAGGGTGGTCTGCATTTCATTTTTGAAAGAAATCACTTCGCCTGGATTACCATAAATAATTTTATTGACTGTTCCGCCCATGCTCTTGAAAATGAGCAGGGCTGAATCAGCCAGCATACTGAGTTTTTCTTCGCCGCCACCTGCCTTAATTAATTCAGGATGCATATATTTTTTAAAAGTAACCATGTCATTATTCACCAGTGCTTTTCCCATGTCGATTGCCTGGGTCTTAATCACCGTTGACATGGGTTGCGCCAATGCAGGCAACCTAAACATCAACAATTATACTATTATAAAACCTGTCAGGATTTTCATAAATCTCTTTTTTTATTGATCTGATAACAGATCAGCCACACTAAACCGGTTACCAGTATTGTGAGCAATACATGCAGGTCAATGGCGTCAAGTGCTTTCTGGTAGCCCTTTTCATCAAATTTTCCAAGAAAACCGACTATAGGAATTATGCGGTCTGAAATCTCCAGCGGCAAAAACCTGCCAATATCATTGGCTTTTATCCTCATGATATTTACCGCAATATTTTCAAGGATAAGGAAATAGAAAACAAAAATACTCAGGGCAATAAATGATTTGCGAACCAGAAAGCCAATCATGAATGCTATCGATAATTGTGAAAAGGTCTGCAGCGCAAATAATCCGATATACTTACCCTGTGACCACATATTTTTTATTTCCCCCTCGCTGCTTGTAAATCCGATCGCAAGAGCAACTGCAAAAAAGATCAGCGTTACAAGCAATGTAATAATGATAACGTCGATTAATTTGCCGGCCAGAAACTGATTCCTGCTCCAGCCATCGATGATGTTTTGCCGGTGTGTTTTAAAATTATATTCGTTTGTAATAAGCATGATTACCACAATGCCCGGAATAAACACAAAGAATGAACTGAAATAGGCGGCTGTGTGAAATGTTTCAGGAAATTCAAATGGATTACCCAGAAGGGCCTGGGCTACCTGACCTCCTGCATCTTTTCTATGTACCAGTTCCTGCCAGGCAGTATAAAAAATATAATTTATCCCCGGATAAGACAATGCTGTAATTCCTAATACCCACCAGAAAGAATTGTAATTTTTTATCTTGAGCCATTCCGTTTTAATCAGGTTATTCATGTTGTGAATTGTAATAAGAATTTGAATTGAACTTTTTCAGGTAAAGATGTTTCTAGTTCGGATTGGCATGTGAATCTGCAGTGAGTTCGAAAAACCTTGCTTCCAGTTTTTGCTTTTTCAGAATGAGGTGATTAAGGGTTATCTGGTTTGAAAAGCAAAGACGGTTGATTTCTTCCAGATTGGCTGTTCCCTGGTTAAATGCTGCATATACAAATTGCCCTGCTACATGCACTTTTTTTACTCCGTTGAAATTTTTTAATAGCTCTGACAGCCTTGTATTATCAGCTGCACTCAGTTCAACGCTATCGTCGGCAACAAGCACTTCATCAACCCTTCCTGTTGTAACAAGTACGCCTCTATTCAGGATGGCAACATGTGTACACACTTTTTCAACTTCGTCAAGCAGATGACTGGCAATAATGATTGTATGACCCTGCTCTTTCAGTAATATGATAAGTTCCCGGATTTCTGCAATACCGACAGGATCGAGGCCATTAGTAGGCTCATCAAGTACAAGCACTGTTGGATTACCCAGTAAAGCTGCACTGATTGCAAGTCTTTGTTTCATGCCCAGGCTATAGGTGCTGAACCTGCTTGTTCTTCTTTCATATAGCTTCACTTTCTTAAGAACAGCGTCTATTTCTGATCCATCATTTCCGCGTCCGCTGATTTCATGTGTGACCTTCAGGTTATTTACCGCAGAGAGATAATGATAGAAATTGGGAGTTTCCAGCAGGGAACCTATTTTTTTACGGATCTCAGGAGATGTTCCCGCTCCAAACCAGGAATAGGTCCCAGTATCTGCGCTTAATACATCCAGAATTATACTCAATAATGTCGTTTTGCCGCTACCGTTAGGCCCCAGAATTCCGAAAACTGATCCTTGCGGAACTTCAATATTTACCCGGTTTAATGCCTGTATTCTGCCATAGGACTTTGATACATCCTGCACCTTCAGTATTGCCATGTTTTCATTTTTACAAATGTAGCGGGAAGAGTTTCAATAATTATTAGCGTGATCTAAGTTTTACATCAGTGGAAGCAATCAGCAAAAGGCTCGCAATCAATAGCACATTGTATTCAACTCCGTTCTGCGAGTATCCGACAACAAACCAGCCATTCTGTGCATGAACAAGAATTATCCCCATGAGCAGTTCAAGTATAAAAAAAGATGCAATCCATTTTCTGAAATAACCGGTTGCCAGTGTTATTCCACCGAGAATTTCGAACAGTGTAACAGACCAGGCAATTGTTTTCCCTATCAAAAACCCTTTTTCATTGAGAAATTCACCAAAACCATTGACGGTACCGGCATACAGCCGGATAATGCCATGAAAGGTGAGCAATAATGCTACAACGATTCTGAAAATATCGGTCGCCCTGTTCCGGTTAATTAAAGCTGGATTTTTTTCGTTTGACATAATCTGCTAGTTTTTCCTGGCCCAGAACCGGAGCCTGCAAATCGTGTTGCATTACCTCCAGGAAAAAGGCCATTTTATCGTAACTGTTGCGGTCGAATATTTTTACGACCGGTAAAATCGATTTAATCAATCCCATCGGAATGCTGCGGACTTTCTTTCCAGGGTTGATTTCTTTCTGGATAATCTCATTGATCTGTTTCCGGGATAATATCTCGGGACCACCGGCTTCGATCACTGGATTTTTTTTGTCAAGCTGCTGAACAATAATTTCTGCAAGATCATTTTCAGAGATGGGGTTGGTTTTCTTTTCGCCATTTCCAATAGTTACCAACTGTCCCTTTCCAGCCATTTTCATAAGGTCAATAAAAGCGCTGAACAATGCAGGCGGTTTCACAATCAAATATTCTATGCCTGACAACTTTACCAGTTCAGTCATTTCATGATGTACTGCAAAATATTCCAGCCCTGGATATTGTTCGGCTGCCAGTGCTGAAATGTACACGAATTTTGAGACCTTTTGTACAATTGCTTCTTCAAGAATTTTCCTGTTGATGTCAAGATCAATTTCCCGGAAACGGCCTTTAGACCTATCAAACGGAGAGACTGATTTTCCCAATGCCGAAATAACGATATCGAATCCGGCAGCAATTCCTTTCAAACTTTCATTTGATTCAAAATCGATTTCCATCACGGCTTCAGTTATGGGTTGTAATAAACCGGCCTGTTTACTATTCCGGACTGCCGCTGTTGTCAGGTATCCATGATCGTGCAGTGCACGGGCAATTGCATATCCCAGGTTACCCGTTGCACCGAATAACAGTATTTTCTTATTCATAACGTTTTACCCTTATGACGCGCGGAAGCTGCTTTTATAATAAAATATCCTGCAAAACTGGCTACGATCGATGCGCAAAGGATACCAAGTTTGGCCTGTGTGATTAGTTTTTCATCTGTAAAGGCCAGGCCTGATACGAATAAACTCATTGTAAAACCAATTCCCGCAAGCAAGCCGGCGCCAGCCAGATGGATCCTGTTCATCCCGTCAGGTAACTGTGCAATTTTCATTCTTATCAATAACAGCACAATACCTGTAACACCCAGAAATTTCCCGATCAGCAAACCCAGAAAAATTCCGATTGCGACCGGACTTGTAATCTGTTCCGCAATATCGGAGTGCAGTTCAACTCCGGCATTGCTGAGTGCGAATATAGGCATGATCAGATAGGCCACCAGCGGGTGCATACTATGTTCCAGCCTCTGCAATGGCGTGAGTGCTTTTTTACTTATTTCCCTTACACTCTCCAGAATTTCCAGCTGTTCCTCTGTGACAGTTGGTTTGTCGTTCGGATCAGCATTTTTAAATCTGCCGAGCAAGGCCTGTATCTTTTTTACATAATCTGTTTCAGAAATTTTTGTTGTAGCTGGTATTGTGAAAGCAGCAAGCACCGCTGCAATGGTAGCATGTACACCTGACAACAAAAAGAATAACCATACGCCGCCGATACCAAATATTGCATAGTATATCGTATTCCGAACACCGATCCAGTTACTGAAGATCAAAACCAGCAGCAACCCTCCTGCCATCAGTAAACTATTCACATCAATTTCCGATGTATAGAAAAAAGCAATAACAAGTACAGCTCCGAGATCATCTGCAATAGCAAGGGCAGTGAGAAAAACTTTGAGAGACAAGGGAACGCGATCGCCAAGGAGGTATAAAACTCCGAGAGCAAATGCTATATCAGTAGCCATTGGAATTCCCCATCCTCCTGCAGCTTCACCATTTCTGTTTAAAACAAAATAGATGATAGCCGGAAACAGCATACCTCCTGCAGCACCGGCCAGTGGCAGGATTGCTTTCTTTGGTTCGTTCAGTTCACCCGAAATAATTTCTCTTTTCAGTTCAAGGCCCACAACAAAAAAGAAAACGGCCATCAATCCATCATTTATCCAGTGATGCAGACTTTTTTTTATGATGAACTGATCATAACCGACAGAAAATTCATGTTCCCAGATATGATGAAATTGTGTCGACCAGGGTGAATTGGAAAGGAGGATAGCAAGAAATGCGGACGAGAATAAAATGATTCCGCTTGTACTGCTCTTATTAATGAAAGTTTTTATCGGTTGCAGGATCCACTTATCAACAGGCTCCTGTCTGATGCCGCTTGTATCCATACGCCAGCCGGGTTAGAAAATTTCTGGAGAAAATACGACAATTTCGGGTGCTGGCAGACGGAGTCTTCTTTATTCAGGAAGATAAGGTGCCGATACGCATGAATACCGGAAACCTGATCTTCTTCTTCTGATTCTTATTCCAGAATTGAGCGATCTGCTTTTCAAAATCTTCCAGAGGATTTTTTTGATTTACCCGGATATAGTGTTTTACAGCAGACCAGGTCGACAAAAATCCAAGACAGTCTTCAAGTGTCCATTCCCGTTGGATCGTAAATTCGGGTGCTGTTATTTCAGTGAAGGGAAATAAAATTGTGCGATAATATTCATCAACAAACTTCCTTTCCGGGTCCCAGTAAGGGCCGGTGACATCGTGATAAAAAGCCTGTGCTTCACTATTGCTTTTTTCATCATCATCAATGCTGAACATTCCATAACCAATGGCTGCGAAAACACCGTCTGCTTTCAGTGTGCGAAATACTTCTTTATAAAAAGCGGGAAAATCAAACCAATGGATGGCCTGAGATACTGTGATCATGTCAAAAAAATGATCGGGGAAATCGGCCTTTTCTGCGGGTTGAACAGAGTAAAAAATATTCTGCGCCTGTACTGCATTGGAGATCTGGCTTGACGAAATATCAGTCGCATAAACTTCTTCAAAAAAATCGGAAAGCGGTCCTGCCACCTGGCCATTTCCTGTGGCACAATCCCACAGGCGTTTCTTTCCGTTAGCCCGGCTTACAAGATATCTGAAAACTTCTTCAGGATAGGTAGGCCGGTACCGGGCATATTGATCGGATCGGGTAGAAAATAAATCTTTCATCAGCAGCCTGTTGAAACAGGAAGATACAATAAGGAGCTTTTAAGGGGAAGTTTTAAATGTTAAAGATGGACCGACTGTTCTACCTTCTACGTTCAACGTTTAACGTTTAACGTATAGCTGAATGTTCCAGCTATCTGATAATTAATTGGTGAATTAAAACAAATTTGGATATTTTCGGCCGGCCCGAACCGGGTTTTATTTGATCATTGATCCTGAAAATCACGCAATAACAATGAATATCCTGCAATATTTCAAAGAGTCTTTCCGCCGGAAAAAAGCGAGAAGGGTTACACAGGAATATCCTCCACAGATCAATTCTTTTCAACTTGAAAAAGAAGGGAAAATCGACTTTGCCAACTGGACAAATCCACTGGTTGGCCAGATTGTGATCAGCCAGGGCATGGTTGATTTTTATAAGAATTACATTAAAAAAGGGGATCTGGTAATTGATATCGGGGCCAATATCGGCGACACGACGTTACCGATGTCGCTGGCTGCGGGCAGTACAGGCGTCACTTTGGGGTTTGATCCCAATCCTCTCGTATTTAAAATACTGGAACTGAATGCAACACTTAATAAAGGGAAAGTGAATATCATACCTCTTCCCTACGCCATTTCAGTAAATGAGGAAGAGTTTTTTTATGTATCAGAAGAAGCATCATTTGGAAACGGAGCCATATCGCCGGTGAAGGAAAGTAAGAGATGGAAATATGTCTACCCCGGTAAAATAAAAGGGATCAATCTGAAAGCTTTTCTGGAAAGGGAATACCCTGCACAAATGGATAAGCTTACGTTTATCAAGATCGATACCGAAGGTTACGACAAAGAGATCATCAAATCCATACCTGATGTTATTGAGAAATACAAACCTGTAATGGTAGCTGAAAGCTATGGGAAAAGCAGTAATGAAGAAAAAACAGAACTATTTAATTGCATAGCCAGGTTCGGATACGAGATATATTATATGGAAGATTTCGACGTGAATGCGAAAACTGTCAGAATAAACAGCAGTCAGGAACTGATCAACTGGAAAAAAACAATCAATATCCTGGCGATTCCAATAAAATAAAATTCACACAAAAGAAACAGAAATCACATCAGTTGCGAATTGGTTTTCCCGATTTCAATACACTCTGAATTCGTTCCAGGGTTTTTCGTTCACCGCATAAACTGAGGAATGCTTCTCTTTCAAGGTCGAGTAAATACTGCTCACTCACAGAACTTGGTTCACTGAGATCTCCTCCACACATTACATAGGCAAGTTTCCGGGCTACAACAGCGTCGTGGTCTGTCGCGTACCCCGCCCGCCACATTCCGTTGATGCCCGCAAGTAATGCTCCCAAACCGGACCGGCCCAGAACTTTAATGTCAGAGCGTTGTAACGGGGTAGTGTAACCGCTTTCGGCTATTTCAAGTACCGATTGTTTTGCTTCACTGATTCTGCGCGCAGGATTCATGATAATCTCATCGTGACCTTTTCTCAGGATTCCAAGATCGAAACCTTCTGCAGCAGAAGTAGCCACTTTAGCGGTGGCAATAGTAAGAAAACGATTTTTAAGTGTGATCGTTTCAGTCTCGTCTTCATGCATTTCATCGGAAGCACGCAGAACAAATTCTTTTGTACCCCCTCCGCCTGGAATCAAACCCACACCAAGTTCAACAAGACCAATATATGTTTCAGCAGCCGGACAAACTTTGTCGGCATGCATACTGAGTTCACATGCACCTCCGAGTGAAAGCCCATGTGGCGCAATCACAACAGGCACAGACGAATACCGCGCGCGCATCATCGTCTGCTGAAACATGCGGATCGCCATATCCAGTTCATCATATTCCTGTTCAATGGCAAACATGAAAATCATTCCCACGTTTGCACCTGCAGAGAAATTAGCACCTTCATTTGCGATAACCAGTCCTTTGTATTTTTCTTCAGCCAGCGAAATACTCTTCTGTATTCCTTCGAGTACTTCGCCACCCACGGTTCCCATTTTAGTGTACCATTCAAGACCTATAACATCATTCCCCAGATGATAAGTGCGGCAGGCACTGTTTTTCCAGACAGTTTCACCCTCAAACTGTTTCATCACTATAAATGCTGATTCCTGTCCGGGTGCTACTGTTGGTATATAGCTTTTGCTGACAGGTGAATAGCAGAGTTTCCGTCCATTTTCTACTTTATAGAATTGTTGATTGCCTCCGGCGAGCATTTCGTCTACCCATAACGCAACCGGGTAGCCGCTTTTTTTCATGGCTTCGACAGTCTTTACCAAACCGAGAACATCCCAGCTTTCGAAAGCCCCGATCTCCCAGCCAAAACCAGCCATCATGGCATCATCTACGCGATAGGGTTCGTCAGTTATTTCCGGGATCCGGTTGGAGATATAAGAGAAAAGACCATAATGAAAATGTTTGTAAAATTCTCCGGCCTTATCCATTCCCGTACATAACGCTTTCAATCTCGTTTTCAGGTCTTCTATAGGTTTGGCGGCTTCAAGCGTAGAGAATTTTGGTTTCTGCCTGGCACCATATTCCATGGTTTGCAGATTGAGGGTAAGAATTTCCTTATCACCACCGGCACCCTTCGTCTTCTTAAAAAATCCCTGGCCTGTTTTATCGCCCAGCCAGTTGCGATCCACCATTTGCTGCAACCAACCCGGAATGATGAAATTATCCCGCGTTTCATCGGCAGGGCAATTTTCATAAACGCCGTTGGCAACCTTTACGAGCGTGTCTATACCCACAACGTCAGCTGTTCTGAACGTGGCTGATTTAGGACGTCCAATAACCGGTCCGGTTAGAGCATCAACCTCATCAATCGTCAGGCTCATTTTGTCCATTAGTTTGAAAATAGACATGATGCCAAATACGCCGATCCTGTTTGCAATAAATGCCGGTGTGTCTTTACATAAAACAGTTGTTTTGCCAAGGTACAGATCGCCGTAATGCATCAGGAACCCCACAATACCCGGATCAGTATAGGGTGTCGGAATTATCTCCAGCAGCCTCAGATAACGCGGTGGGTTAAAAAAGTGAGTACCGCAGAAATGTTTTTTAAAATCATCAGTACGACCTTCGGCCATCAACCGGATAGGGATACCCGAAGTATTGGAAGTAATCAATGTGCCCGGCTTACGATGTTTTTCCACCTGCTCAAAAATAATTTGCTTTATGTCGAGCCGTTCCACAACTACCTCAATAATCCAGTCGCAGGATGATATAGCGGCCATATCATCCGTAAAGTTTCCTGTCGTTATTTTTTTTACAACATCCTTATTAAAAACAGGCGAGGGATTAGACTTAATAGCTGCCTGAAGTGCGTCGTTCACCAGTTTATTGCGCAATTTTTTATCAGCAGATTCGGTAG
>JAATGW010000747.1 GCA_015654495.1 Chitinophagales bacterium | reverse complement strand
TGACTCAATACAGCTCCGGATACCGCCATCGACTTTAAGAAAAGCTTTCTTTTCATATGGACCTGGTTTTTCAAAGGTTGATAAACATAATATCGTTGAAATTACTGCAGAATCAGTTTATTATAAACTTAACGGCGATTTCGGAACTATCTTATTCAATTGATAAAACTGTACCCGCTCTTGGGTGATGGGCTGCTTTGCGGTATTTTTGCAGGCCCGGCTAAACCGCTGGCATTCTTTTGATAGTTTAAGCCATTTGACCCATGCAGCAACCAAAAAGATATCTTATTACATCAGCCCTGCCCTACGCGAACGGATATAAACATATCGGTCATCTGGCCGGTGCCTACCTCCCGGCAGATACTTACGTCAGGTATCTTCGGGCGCAGCAGCGGGATGTGGTTTTTGTTTGCGGTAGCGACGAACATGGAACAGCCATCCCGATACAGGCAACCCGTGAAAACACAACACCACGGGCTATAATCGATAAATACCACGAAATCTGCCGTCAGAATTTTGAAGATCTTGGCATTTCATTTGATATCTACCACCGTACTTCTGAGCAACTCCATCATGAAACTTCGCAGGAGTTTTTCACTTATCTGAATGACCGTGGGGAATTCCAGGTTTTTGAAGGCGAGCAGTACTACGATGAAGAAGCAAAAACTTTTCTGGCAGACCGGTATATAAAAGGCACCTGCCCCAATTGCGGTTTTACCAATGCATTCGGCGACCAATGTGAGAGATGTGGCAAAACACTCAGTCCGGAAGAACTTATCAACCCAGTGAGTACACTCAGCGGTAACACACCCGTAAAAAGAACAACAAAACACTGGTACCTGCCCCTTGATAAACATGAACCGTTCCTCAGAAAATGGATTCTGGAAGACCATGCCAACGACTGGAAAATAAATGTACTTGGCCAGTGTAAGAGCTGGATAGATGGTGGCTTATTGCCAAGAGCTGTTACGAGAGATCTGGACTGGGGAATAAAAGTGCCATTGCCCGACGCCGATGGAAAGGTTTTGTATGTATGGTTTGATGCGCCTATCGGATATATAAGCGCTACCAAAAAGTGGGGCATAAACGCAAATCGGGATTGGGAACCTTACTGGTACGATAATGAGACGAAACTCGTGCATTTTATAGGAAAGGATAATATCGTTTTCCATAGTATCATTTTTCCTGTGATGCTTCACCTTCACGGAAATATTCTTCCTTCGATGGTTGCCGGAAATGAGTTTATGAACCTGGAAGGTGATAAAATGAGCACAAGCAGGAACTGGAAAATAGATATGCAGGATTATATCGATGATTTTGTGAAAAAGGAAAATGGCGGAGAGCAAACTGTCGATATGCTGCGCTATTATCTCACACAGATCGCACCGGAATCCAAAGACAGCGAATTTACCTGGAAGGGATTTCAGGATGCTGTTAACAGTGAACTGGTTTCGGTATTTGCCAATTTTATTAACAGGGCAATGGTGCTCATGCATAAACTTACTAATGGGAAGGTACCCAGGCTGCATGAAGATCTGCTTGACGACAAGGACAGGAATATGCTGGGTGAATTCATAAAAGCAAAGCAGACTATCGAAGACAGCATTGAAAACTTCCGTTTCCGCGAGGGGCTTTTTGAAGTAATTGAATTGTCACGTAAGGGTAACCGTTATATGCAGGAAAAGGAACCCTGGATTCTGGCAAAAAACCTTGGTACAAATCCCGAAAACCAGAAACTGATTGATAACTGTATACATATCTGTTTACAATTGTCAGCTAATCTTGCCATTTTTATCAATCCATGGCTTCCATCTACTGCAAAGAAAATGTTGCATATGTTCAAGGTAGTGGATAAAATGCTGCTCTGGGAAAATGCCGGCAAAGCGAAATTGCTCAGTCCTGGTTATAATCTCCGTGAACCGGCGCTGCTTTTCAGAAAAATTGAAGACGACGAAATTAAATACCAGATTGAAAAATTAAAAAACAATTCCAAACCCGTTTCAGGATCTGCTCCGGAAGAAAAACCGGAAACAAAAAAAACGGAACTGAAACCCGAAATCGTGTACGATGATTTTGCCAAAATTTCAATGTTCACAGGCAAAATCCTCACAGCAGCCAAAGTAAAAAAAGCCGATAAATTATTACAGCTGGAAATAGACCTTGGCTTTGAAAAAAGAACGATCCTCTCGGGAATAGCAGAACATTTTCAACCTGAGGCAATTATTGGCCAGCAGGTAGTGGTGGTCGCCAATCTGGCTCCGCGTAAAATGAAGGGAATTGAGAGTAATGGAATGATTCTGATGGCGGAAAACAGCGAGGGTAAGTTGTTTTTTGTACAGCCGGTGGGTGAGGTGGCTCCGGGATCGAGCGTAAGCTAGGTTAGGCAGTAGGCAGCAGGCAGCGGGCAGCAGATATGAAATACTATCGTTTTTTAGAACTCAAATCCTGAAACTTTATAAATATTTTTTTCAGAATTTGATTACTAAGCCGATCAGGCAGGATGTAGATCGGCTTAGAAAAAGAAATGAACTAAAGGATCATTTTGGTTAACATCTTAAAGATTTCTATCATGATATTGT
>JAATGW010000093.1 GCA_015654495.1 Chitinophagales bacterium | reverse complement strand
TGCTACGGCGATCAGCTTTGCAAGCGGAGCCATGCGCGCACGTAACAATCGAAGTGTATCGCCTTTAATGCTATAACTGTCCGTATTCTCCAGTGCCCGGAAAAAAGCAGTCTCCGCTTCCATCCCATCACAGGCCATCATCGTACTGATAATATTCGAAAACTTTATCTTTTCAGTAGCGCTTGCGAACTTTCCACCGAAACCATTGCAACCACCATTTCCTGAAATAGTACTGTCTTCTGCTTTAATCTGAAGAAAAACTTCTTTTGCTCCTGCTCTTGGATTTGTGATAGTAGTGCCGGCGAGTACTGTTAATTTCCAGTAGGTGCCTTCCAGAGGAGTTGTTTTTGAAACCGTCTTCTTAGAATGTCCACAGGATGCAAAAACAACAGAAAAGATCAGCAGAAAAAATACTACTGTACGCATAAGCAGGTTTTAAATCCGGAAATAGATTTGTATCCGCTACTAATGTAAATATTTTTTAATGCAAAATGGGAGTCACATAAAATAAATCCGGATAGCCGGAATCCTGAAAATAGCTGTACAAAACGGAATCTTCATTTTTTCCTCGAAATCCATACAGCAAAATATATTGCCAAACCAGTCGCCATGGCAATGGCAATATCCCATTTTTTGTCTGTAGGAGAACCGGATAATAACCAGATGGTGAGGCAAAACCCTGTTACCGCAACTATAAATCCATAGCGTATCCTGAAAGGCGCTGACTGTTCAGGATTTTTCAACCGAAGGCGAATCAATGTAAGGCATACAATTCCGTAGATCATCACGCGCGTTATTGCACTTATGGTAGCTGCGTCAATAAATGTTTTAAAAAGAGAGAAAGCTATCGTAACAATAAGGAAAAGTAAAAGTGACCAGGTAGGTGTCTGGTACCGAGGATGTACAAACGAAAACAAGGGGGGAAACTGATTTTCCTGACTGAAAGCGTATGGTAACCTTGAACCTACGAGCATTATTGCATTCAGAGTTCCGGTTATGGATAGAAATGCGCCCGCCACAATAAAGCCGGCCCCACCTTTACCCATAAACAGGCCAGCCGCTTCAGCAAGGGGCTTTTGCGACCCCGCGAGTCCCGGCAATGTACCGATACAAACGAACTGAATGCAGATATAGATTGATGCGATAATCAATGGCGCAAGCATCAGTGCAAAAGGAAGACTCTTCGAAGGATTCTGAACTTCACCAGTGTTGACAAGAACGGATTCAAAGCCTCCAAATGAAAACATCAATAAAAGCACAGTAGTGGAAAAATCTGAAAATCCCGGAAGAGGGGTCGAGGGAAAATAATCTGGATTTATAAAAAACAGACCCGCAATAATGAATATCACCAATGCCGACATTTTTCCGATAGCCAGAAAATTATTCACCCTTGTCGTATTCCGGATTCCAACATGATTGATCAGCCCAAAAAACAGAGAGAGAGAAATGATGGTTATTGTTCTTCCCTGCGATCCGGTAAACCAGCTACTGAATACGCCCAGATAAGTGACAAGCAGATTAATCAATGCAGCATAAGTAAGAAACCGCGATAGCAGCAATAGCCATCCGGTAAGAAAAGCCGGCAGAGGGCCAAATGCTTCGAGTGCATAAAGATACGGGCCACCTGTTTTCTCAAATCGGCTGCTTACTTCCGCGAAGCATAGTATAATAACATATACGGCAATTGCACAAACAAAAAAAGCAAGCAGGCTCCAGACTCCGATCTGTTTAAAAGCAGTCGCCGGCAATCCGAAAATCCCGGCTCCCACAATGCCGTTGATCATTAGCAGAACCATTTCGGATTTACGGATACTTCGTTTAAGCATGAAGTAAAATACTGAATTAAATAACTGTAGCTGCCTCCTATTTTCCCAGGTGGTGGGACAGGCGGGAGGTAAGAGGAAACAGCCGGTTTTAAGTTCATAGTTCTTAGTTCATAGTTCATAGATGTTAAACGCTGAACGTTTAACGTTTCTCGTACCTCTTGCTCTTTCTCTTCCAGGCAAAAGTCAAGAGGAACAGCCATAACTACCTATTTTCTATGTGCCCTTTCTGTCTATGTGGTTTCTATTTGAAATATGTGGTTCAAAACTAGTAACCTGGTTTGTACGAAATAGACTTTAAAGAAAAACAGTTTCCACTTCAACTTTGTACAAAACAGCAATCTTCTTTCTTAATATATAATCCTACCTGAGCACCTTCGAAAACATCCAACCTTGTTGTAACTGCTTTTAAGATATTCTCTCCTGTTTTTAATTCAACCATGTTAAAAGCACCCGCAAAACGATTACTCGTTACTATGGCATTCACCTGGCCTTCGTTCATTTGCGTGATCAGTATTTTTTCAGGTCTTATAATCCAGGATCTCAGATCTGTTTTTCTTATTTTAGGCAAACCGATTATTTCGGTTATCCGGTCCGGAAGGGTATTGAAATCTCCCAGCAAACCCGCGGTATAGCTGCTTACCGGATACCGGTATAATTGTTCGGATGTCCCCTGTTCCAAAAGTTTTCCATCGCGCATGATCAAAACATGGTCAGCCCAGGGAAGAATTTCAGCAGGTTCATGTGAAACCATAATACAGGTTAATGCCAGATCCTGCGAAATATCATTCAGTACCTGCCTGATTAAATTCCTGTTGATACCATCCAGGTTTGAAAAAGGTTCATCAAGCAATAAAACTTTGGGAACCGTAACTAAAACTCTGGCAAGCGCAATGCGC
>JAATGW010000309.1 GCA_015654495.1 Chitinophagales bacterium | reverse complement strand
TGAAATTGTGATTGAAAAAGGAATGATGATTCAATTTAATCACCTCTCGCCGGCAACAGAACAGAGGCGAAGCCTCGGTGATTTTATAACGGCGGATTTCAATCCGCCGGAAACACCAGTCATTGAGCCGATGACTGTGTATCTTCTATAGAATCATGATTGTTATTTTAGGACGAACATAATTTAATCACATCTCGCCAGCAACGGAACAGAGGCGAAGCCTCGGTGATTTTATAACGGCGGATTTCAATCCGCCGTAAACACTAGTCACCGAGCCTACAGCTCTGTATCTTCTACACGCGAGATGCATGATGGCTGAGGTTTTTCTCAACGTTAAACGTTGAGCGTTTACAAAAACACATTGCGCATCCCCGCTGAAAAATCAATTGGACTATACCCAAGTTCACGAACCGCCTTACTGATTTCAAATCCTGTTTTCAGCGGTAGCTTCGCCGCTTGTTTAAACCCTGATGAATCAACAGCTGTAATCAGCGATTTATCAAGCTTCAAAAATTCCGCGGTTTGAATCGCCATTTCATAAGGTGTCAAAACATCTTTGCCAGAGAGATGAAAAAGCCCGCCGGCATTCTTTTCGATCATCAGTCTGATCCCGGTTGCAAGATCTGCGGCAAATGTTGGAGTCCGCATCTGATCATTGACCACTTTTATTGGTTTGCCTGCCGACAGTTCATCACGCACCCAGGTTAGAATATTTGTCCTGAAAGAAATTTTTGGATCGCCATATACAAGAACTGTCCGGGCAATCGACCAGTCGGTTTTCGAATCCATCACCGCTTTTTCCGCCGCAAGCTTGGAACTGCCATAGTAGTTCACCGGACCTGTTGGGTCTGTTTCTTTATACATCCCCTGTTCTCCGCTGAATACAAAATCAGTTGAAACAAATAACAAAGAGGCATTGACTTTTTCTGCTGCGCTAGCGATAAATCGGGTCGCTGTAACATTTGTATTCCAGCAATCGACCTGGTTAAGTTCGCAATAATCAACCTGGGTACAGGCGCCGGCATGAATAATATGGTCAGGTTTAATTTCCAGTATTGTATTCTCAATGGCCTGCCCATCACACAAATCAAGCGATCTGTATTCCAGTTTTCTTTTTTGCAGATTATGAAAATCTATATTCCGGTTATTTCCCCTTGAAGTAGCAAATAGTTGCGAATTCGTTTTCAACAATTCGGGAACAAGGTAAGAACCTAATAATCCGTTTGATCCTGTCAAAAGAATTTTCAAAGCCTTTTGAAATTTTTACAAATATTCAATATTTAATTTTTTAATATATCACTTCACTGGCCTTTGGGTATATTTATGTTTAAAATCCAGTGTATCTTCAGCCCATGTAGTGCGGGAATTCTGTATTTTTGCCGCGCTTACGAAATAACTAATATTCTAAACGATTTAGCTCACAACAAAAGGATCAATTGAATTCAAAGAAAGGAATGCAGAAAAAAGTTCATAAAATCGGCGTATTAACCTCCGGAGGTGATTCGCCGGGGATGAATGCGTGTATCAGAGCAGTTGTAAGAACAAGCCGTTATCATGGAATGGATGTTTTCGGAATTGTGCGCGGCTACCAGGGCATGATTGATTCAGACATTAATGAAATGGATTCCCGTAGCGTCGCTAATATCATTCAGCGCGGTGGAACTATTCTGAAGACTGCAAGATGTATGGAGTTCTTCGAAGCTTCCGGCCGGAAGAAAGCTTATGAAAACCTGAAGAAAAAAGGCATCGATGGGCTGGTGATAATCGGAGGTGACGGATCTTTCCGTGGCGCCCAGCTTTTTTCAAATGAATATGACATCCCCTGTATCGGAATTCCAGGTACAATTGATAAGGACATTGCCGGAACGGATTTCACAATAGGTTTCGACACCGCCGTAAACACAGCCATTGAAGCAATTGATAAGATCAGAGACACAGCAGACGCGCACGACAGGCTGTTTATCATTGAGGTGATGGGTCGTGATGCCGGTTATATAGCCTTGCATAGCGGTATCGCTACCGGTGCCGAACATATCCTCATTCCTGAAAGAAAAACAGACATGGAAGGACTGATCCTTTCGCTTCAGGAAAAAGAAAAAAGAAAAAAACTGGTGAACCTCGTTGTTGTTGCCGAAGGTGATGAATTCGGTGGCGGTAATGAAGTTGCCAAAAGTATAAAAAGTCGATTGCCAAACCTCGATGTTCGTGTTGCCATATTAGGACATATTCAACGTGGCGGTTCTCCGACCTGCCTCGACCGCTTGATAGCCAGCCGCATGGGCTATTCTGCTGTAGAATGCCTGATGGAAGGCAAACACAATGTAATGGTTGGCATTATGAACAACCGCATGCATTATACTCCGCTGAATAATGCTGTGAAAGCAAAACAGAAAGTAAGTGAGGAATGGATGAAGATCGTTAAGATCCTCGCCAGTTAGTCCCCCGCCTGCTGAAAACAACCATGAATTGTACTGTAATTTTATTGGCTTCTATTAACCTTAATGACGATTATGAGCAAAAATTTATCTAAATACCTGCACCATAACATGGATAAACAGGCAGGATTTGAACATACGGTACACCGCACTAAGATTGTAGCTACCGTAGGACCGGCCTGTGACACTTATGAAAAATTGCTGGAACTGGTAAAAGCAGGTGTGAATGTTTTCCGTTTGAATTTTTCACACGGGACGCATGAAGACAAATCAAAGATAATCGAGTTCATCCGCAGGATCAACGCCAGTGAACCATACAATATCGCAATACTTGGTGATCTGCAGGGGCCAAAACTCCGTATCGGCGAAATAGAAGGAAACTCAC
>JAATGW010000483.1 GCA_015654495.1 Chitinophagales bacterium | reverse complement strand
TTACGAACAGTGGTAGTTAATGACAATTTCTTACCGTTTCGTACTGACAGCCCGCCTTCCTGTTAGAATTTTTGTACATAGAAATCGTTTATCCCCGAGCAGTTTTTTTAAAACGAAGACGGGAAGGCAGTAAGATTCTGGAAGAGTGGTTCTTTATGGCAATTTACTTACCGTTTCTTACTGTCTCCCCGTCTTCCTTTTAGAGTTTTTGTACATAGAGAGCGTCGATCCCGGAGCAGTTTTTAAACACGAAGGCGGGAAGACAGTAAGATTCGGGAAGGGTGGTTCTTAATGATAATTTTCTTACCGTTTCTTATTGTCTCACTGTCTTCCTGTTTGAATTTTTGTACATAGAGAGCGTTTATCCGCGAGCAGTTTTTTTTAACACGAAGGCGGGAAGACAGTAAGATTCGGGAAGGGTGGTTCTCAATGACAATTTTCTTACCGTTTCTTACTGTCTCTCCGTCTTCCTGTTAGAATTTTTGTACGAAAAATTATACCCATCACAAGTGAACCGGCAGAGATAAATTTTAAACAACTTCATTCAAAACAAAAAAAAACGATCTGATGCAGAACGAAATTCTCTTTTCCTACGGCACATTACAGAAGCCGGAACTTCAAATGGAACTCTTCGGAAGAATCATAAATGGCAGCCCTGACATTTTGTGCAAATATAAAATCGGAAAAATAGAAATAAAGGATCCTGAATTTGTATTAAAATCCGGGCAGCAATTTCATCTGGTCGCCCTTCCTTCAGCCTCCGATGCTGATACCATCAGCGGAATTGCATTGGAAATTTCCGCCGGTGAATTATTGATGGCTGATACATACGAACCTGAGGAATATAAACGAATAAATGTAATGCTTGACTCAGGCCGGGAAGCATGGCTGTACACCTCAGTTTAACTGAGGAAATGCGTACTTTACAGAAGTCTCCTCATAAAATTTATATATTCTTATGGGTAACTGAAATTCCCAACAGTAAATCCTGATTGAAGTCAGCTTTGAGATCATGGATTGATATATATTATCTTCGTAACCTTCCTTTAAACTTTAATGAATCAGGATAGTATGTCACCAGTAACAATTCAGGACCTGAAACCAATTGTAGCACTTAGTGAATTATCTGACGAACACCTGCAATGGCTTATCGATCATTCCGATTACCTGGAATATGAGGATGGTGATATGATCGCGAAATTCGGAATGCCTGCAGATGTGATGTGGATTGCGCTGAGTGGTGAAGTGAATTTTTATATGAATATAAATGGCAGGCAGGTTTATTATTTCACTTTCAGTAATAACAATGTGAGCGGCGGAGTTGGCGGACTACTGCCCTATTCCAGGATGAAAACCTTTCCCGGCTATTCCTATGCGTTAGGGCAGGTACGTGCACTAAGGCTTCACAAGGATCATTTCCCCGAACTTGAAAAGCTGAATCCGGATTTCATCCAGAAGCTGATCGGTTACATGACTGAAAGGGCAAAAGCCTTTGCCACTACTCAACTTCAGCACGAAAAAGTGGATGCACTTGGTAAACTGGCTGCAGGGATTGCGCACGAGCTTAATAATCCCGCCGCAGCCATCAGGGGGATTTCAGCTGACCTTAGTAACAGGCTGAAGCGCAATTATGAACTCACCCGCGGTCTTCTCGACTCCGGAATCAGCCCTGCGGATATAGATAAAATCAGGGACCTTGTAAAATCCAGAGAAACTGCATCAACGGAGCCCAAAAAAAGATCTGCCATGAAGCAGATGGAATATGAAGATGAGATTGCTGAATGGCTGCAGGACCATGGAATCACGGAAAGAGAACTGGCAGAAACATTTTCGGAATTCGGTTTCTCCATAGAAGATCTGGAAAACATGACTGCAAACCTGAGTGGAACGGCTCTTGTAAAAATGCTTCCATGGCTGGAAAACCTTGTTGGATCACAGAAAATCATTTACGATCTTGATCATGCCTCCGAACGCATTTCTGACCTGGTCGGCGCGATCAAGAGCCATGTACATATGGACCGCACCAGTGATCTGCAGCCGACGGATATTCACCAGGATTTAGAAAATACGCTTACCCTTCTCGGATTTAAATTGCGGGAGAAGAATATTGAACTTAAAAAGAATTTCTATTGTGATTTGCCGCGCATACCTGCTTATGTAGGTGAGCTCAACCAGGTCTGGACAAATTTGATCGACAATGCGATTTTTGCACTGGGAAAAAATGGTACACTCACGGTGGAGACTACATGCGATAAAAAAAATGCTTTAATTTCTATTAAAGACAACGGCGGTGGCATCCCACCGGATATTCTGTCGAGGATTTTTGACCCTTTTTTTACCACAAAAAAAATGGGTGAAGGCACCGGCATCGGGCTTGATATTGTCAACAGGATTGTTAAGCGGCATAATGGCGAAATAAAGGTGAAGTCAAAACCGGGAGATACAGAATTCCAGATCTGCCTTCCGCGCGAACAAAAAGAAGAATCTAAATCAACCAATAACAGCGCAGCATGAAACTCCCTTATATCATTATTATTGATGACGATGTGCAGGTACTCCGGGCAATCCAAAGGGATATCCGGAATAAGTATCGCGAAGACTATAAAGTGGCTGCAACCGATTCGGTATCCGACGCTCTCGAACTGATCCGTGAACTGAAATTGAAAAATGAAACCATTGCATTATTGATTTCGGATCAACGAATGCCTGAAATGGAAGGTGTTAGCTTTCTTGAAAAGGCGGGGGAAATATTTCCTGAAGCAAAAAAAATACTGCTGACAGCCTATTCGGATATCGAGGCTGCGATCAGGGCAATCAATAATGTTAAGCTTGACTATTACCTGCTGAAACCCTGGCATCCTGCGGAAGAAAAACTATTTCCGGTGGTAAATGATTTGCTGGCGGAGTGGCATGCGTCTTATAAGACTGATCATTAAGCGATCCGGATTATCAGTATTCAATGGTAACCAACATCGCATAAGCTTAAGGAATTTCTGTCGGGCAATCTGATTCCCTATATCTGGATGGATGTGGAATTTCATCCTGATGCTGATAAATACCTGATCAGCGCTTCTGTTACAACATCTGAACTGCCGCTGGTTGTTCTGAAAGATGGCACTTTTATGACTGATCCATCACTCACACAACTTGCTTCGGGAGTGGGACTGCAACAGAAAGCCAGCAAACAGATGTATGATGTGCTTATCATCGGCGCAGGACCAGCCGGGCTGGCGGCATCAGTGTATGGATCCTGTGAAGGATTAAAAACATTGCTCATTGAAAAAAGTAATCCCGGTGGTCAGGCAAGCAGCAGCGCGCGTATCGAAAACTATCTTGGTTTCCCGACAGGACTTTCAGGTGCGGATTTGTCGAGGCGGGCAATAACACAAACACTCCGTTTCGGAACAGAAATACTGACACCTGCAGAAGTTGAACATATCACAACCCATGAAGGATATAAAATCACAAAGCTGAAAGACGGTTCGGAAATACATAGCAAAACCATCGTGATCGCTACCGGTGTTGCCTATAAAACCCTTGAGATCCCCGGGCTTGAAAAATTTTCAGGTGCAGGTGTATATTATGGTGCCGCTTCAGTAGAGGCCCATGCCTGCCGGGATGAAATTATTTATATTGTTGGCGGTGGAAATTCTGCATGCCAGGCTGCAATGTATATGAGTAAGTTTGCAAAAGAAGTGAATATCATAATTCGCCGCGATT
>JAATGW010000678.1 GCA_015654495.1 Chitinophagales bacterium | reverse complement strand
TGGATGGCTGGGATTGAAAGACAGCGAGGAAACCAAGCCTTCAGCCCTATACGGGGGCGAACAGCAACGGGTAGCTGTAGCGCGTGCACTGATTAATCGCCCGGAAATTGTTTTTGCAGACGAACCAACCGGAAACCTGGACTCGGCTAATGCAAACGAATTACATCATTTGTTCATACGATTGAGAGAAAAATTTGGCCAGGCCTTCCTGATAGTTACGCACAACGAAGAACTTGCAGCCATGAGCGACCGGATACTTCACATGAAAGATGGTAAAATAGTTGAAGCCTAACGTTTCACGTTAAACGTTGAACGTTAAACGTTGAACGTTAAACGTTGAACGTTAAACGTTTAAAGTATCCGTGGCTTCCAGGCTACTTCCTCCACTCCCAATAAATGAGAAGCATATCTTGCCAGAATAAACAAATAGTCGCTTAGCCTGTTGAGGTAGATTATTACAATATTGCTTACTTCTTCCTTTTCAAATTCCAGCCTGACGCAGCATCTTTCAGCTCGGCGACAAATACACCTGGCCACATGTAAATGGGAAACAGCCGGATCGCCACCGGGGAGAATAAATGATTTCATTGGCGGAATCACCTCATTCATGCTGTCAATTTCATGTTCCAGCAGGTTGATATCGGCGTCCTTAAGATCCGGAAGTTTCATCTTCGGTTCCTTTTCGGGATCACAGGCCAGCGACGAACCAATTGTAAACAGCCGGTCCTGAATTTCTTTTAAAATTTCACGACTTTTTTCATCACTCAGCAGATCCCTGCATAAACCTATATATGAGTTGAGTTCGTCAACGGTGCCATAGGCTTCTATCCGTAAATGTGATTTCGGCACGCGTGTTCCGCCGATCAGCGCAGTAGTGCCTTTGTCTCCCGTTTTTGTATATATTTTAGTAGCCATGAACGTTAATTTTTTGACATAAAAAAAGAGCCTGCAATTTACAGGCTCCCGACTTTTCTTTAATTTTTTTCAGGATATAACTACATGCTCATGTATCCTGTCGCTTTCCAGAACCCCGTCGCGCAGGCGGATTATCCTCCTGGCATATTTTGAGATGTCGTCTTCATGCGTTACAAGCACAACCGTATTCCCATCTTTATGGATTTTATTGAAAATACTCATGATCTCGTATGAAGTTTTTGTATCCAGATTTCCCGTAGGCTCATCCGCCAAAATGATAGAGGGACTGTTTACGAGCGCCCTTGCAATTGCCACACGCTGACACTGACCTCCGGATAGTTCATTGGGCTTATGATGACTTCTGTCAGACAGATCAACTTTCTTCAGCACTTCATTTGCGATCTCAAGCCTTTGTTTTTTGGGTACACCTGCATATACCAATGGAAGCGCTACATTCTCCAATGCTGTCAACCTCGGCAAAAGGTTAAACTGTTGAAACACAAAGCCGATTTCTTTATTTCGCACTTCGGCAAGGTCATTATCTGCCATTTTACTAACATCATTTCCATTCAGAACATATCTTCCGGAGCTTGGTGAATCAAGACAACCCAATATATTCATCAACGTGCTTTTCCCTGAGCCGGAAGGTCCCATCAATGCTACATACTCATTTTTATTGATATCAATCGATATCCCCTTGAGTACCTGCAGCTCCTGCTTTCCCATGAAATAACTTTTCCTTATCTGATCCAGATGAATAATAGCGGGCATATTGATTTGTCTTTTCAGTAACCGGAAAGTTTTCTGCTGGTTTCCGGCAACTGTATCACGAATTACTTTTTAATGACACGCGGAACTGTAAAGAATTCCGTAGTGGAAGCCGGTGCATTTTTCAATGCCTCTTCCCGGGAAACCGAACCTTCAATAATATCCGGCCGGAGAATCTTTTGTTCCCGGCTCATATGTATCAGAGGCTCTACGCCATCGACATCAATTTCTTTTAGTTTGTCAACAAAGGCGATCAGTTGCTCCAGGTCAGACCGGATTTCTTTTTTCTCCTGGTCGTTGAAACTCAGCCTTGAAAGATAGGCCAGCTTTTCAACCATTTCATCCGTTACAACCATAGAAAAATCGATTATTTACAAAAATAACAGAATAGTCCGTATTGCTTTTTTTTTTTGATGAAAGGACGAACCCCTGGTTGTTCCCCCATCTTTGCCGTCCTTATGAAAGGAAAAAAACAGGTCGTAATGAGTGGGATCCGCCCCACAGGTTTTTTACACCTCGGCAACTATTTCGGGGCCGTAAAAAACTATGTCAGAATGCAGGATGAGTACGAATGTTATTTCATGGTAGCAGACCTGCATTCGCTCACCACACATCCGGATACAAAAGAGCTGAAATCAAATATTCACCGGGTTCTGGCAGAAAATATTGCCAGTGGACTGGACCCTGACAAAGTAGCACTCTATTGCCAGAGCCATGTTCACGACACGGCTGAACTCTATCTCTACCTGAATATGCTCGCTTATGTGGGTGAGTTGGAACGTACCACTACTTTTAAAGAAAAGGCACGTCAGCAGCCCGACAATGTGAATGCAGGCCTTTTGACCTATCCCGTTCTGCAAACGGCCGATATCATCATTCATCGTGCATCGCTTGTGCCTGTAGGTAAGGACCAGGAACAACACCTGGAAATGTGCCGGAATTTTGCAAACAGGTTCAATCACCGGTTTGGTGAAATATTTCCTGAACCTGCGGCCTTCAATTTTGGTGAAGACCTGGTAAAAGTCCCCAGCCTTGATGGATCCGGGAAGATGAGTAAAAGTGAAAATCAGAATGCGACGATCTATCTTTCAGATCCCGAAGATCTGATCCGCAAAAAAGTGAAGAAAGCTATAACTGACGTGGGTCCAACTGAACCAAATACACCCAAACCGGATAGTATTGCCAATCTTTTCCTGCTGATGAAACTTGTTGGTTCACAGGAGCGGCTTCAGGTATTTGAAGAGGCCTGGAACAACTGCACGATCCTCTATGGGGATTTTAAAGCGCAATTGGCTGAAGATATGGTTGAATTTATCAGACCGATCAGAGAAAAAGCTGCTGCTATTCAGGAAGATAATAACTACCTGAAAGAAGTAATGGAGAAGGGAGCAGAAAAAGCGAATGCCAGCGCTTCAAAAACAATGGCGCTGGTTCGGGAAGCACTCAGATTGAATTATTATTAAAAATTTGAAAGAACTGCTTCTGATTCCAGAATGAATCTGTACATTAAATATTCTACTCACCAAACTAAAAGATAAGGGAACTAAAAGGGATTATGGCTAAACTGAAAAAACCAAAACACATTGCAATAGCGGGGAATATCGGTGCAGGTAAAACAACGCTTACGGAAATGCTGAGTAAACATTACCGCTGGATTCCTCAGTTTGAGAATGTTGACCAAAACCCCTATCTCTTTGATTTTTATGAAGACATGCCCCGCTGGAGTTTCAATCTTCAGATTTATTTCCTGAACAACAGGCTCACGCAATTGCTGGACATCAACCGCGGAACGGAGACAATTATCCAGGACCGCACCATTTATGAAGATGCGCATATTTTCGCGCCGAACCTGCATGAAATGGGGTTGATGAGTAAACGTGACTATGATAATTATTTCGATTTTTTCCAGACCCTCCGTCAGATGATAAAACCACCCGATCTGCTGATCTATCTGCAGGCTTCGGTACCAACGCTTGTTGGCCAGATTCAGAAAAGAGGTCGCGAATATGAAGAGAATATCCGCCTCGACTATCTGAAACGGTTAAACGAATATTACAATAAATGGATCGATGGTTATAAAGAAGGTCCACTCCTGGTTGTGAATGTGGACAAGAACAAGTTTGCCGAAAATGAAGAACATTTTGGCGATATCATTAACCGGGTTGATTCAGAAATTTACGGGCTGTTTTAGGTTATAAGTTATTAAGTTATTAAGTTATTAAGTTATAGGTTATAAGTTATAAGTTGTTTTAAGGCGGGTTTGCCTGCATGAATCAGGACACGAGGTTGAAAGTATTTCATAAAGTTTTAAAAGTTCAGGCAGTCGCTTTTATAATAAAAGATTTTTAATTCATACTTCCTACTTCTTACCTCATACTTCCTACTTCTTACTTCAAAAAAATGCCCCGCGCAATGGCGGGGCGATGGCAAACAATCGACAAGACCGCATTTCAGCGGAAGCTGCAGCTTTAATTCAGACATTTATCAATTTCGATACTTCGTACTTCAGCCTTTCTACTTCGAACTTCAAATGGCTGGTGCAGCAGCTTTGATTTCAGAAGAAATTCCGTCAGCATATTTTTTGAAATTTTCAATGAATAGTCTGGCGAGATCCTCTGCTTTCCCAATAAAATTATTTTGATCAGCCCAGGTTTTTACCGGATTCAGCAGATTGTCCGGTATACCCTCGCAATGTTTAGGAATTCTGAAATTGAAAACCGGGAACAGTTCACTATTTTCCATATCCAGTTTTTCTTCCAGCACAGCTGATATTAACGCTCTTGTATAACCGAGTTTAATACGGCTCCCCACTCCATAAGGTCCGCCCGTCCAGCCGGTATTGATCAGCCATACCCTTACATCCTGACTTCTCATTTTTTCGCCCAGCATTTCTGCATATTTACCCGGATGCAACGGAAGGAAGGGAGCGCCGAAACAAGCACTGAATGTGGCTTTGGGTTCTGTTACTCCTGCTTCTGTACCGGCGACTTTTGCTGTATATCCGCTGATAAACTGGTACATAGCCTGTTCAGGTGTCAACCTGGATATGGGTGGCAGAATTCCATAGGCATCACAGGTAAGGAAAAAAATATGTTTCGGGTTATTGCCGACTGATGGATTGGCTGCATTAGAAATATAGTCGATCGGATAAGATACTCTTGTATTTTCAGTAATGCTGCTGTCATCAAAATTGATACGATCAGTTCCGGGGAAGAATTGAATATTTTCAACCAATGCTCCGGGCTTTATAGCCTGAAAAATTTGTGGTTCTTTTTCTTCAGAAAGCTGATAACATTTTGCGTAACATCCCCCTTCAAAATTAAATACGCCGTCATTCGTCCATCCGTGTTCATCATCACCGATCAGCATTCTGTTTGGGTCGGCACTCAATGTGGTTTTGCCTGTTCCGCTTAATCCAAAAAACAGGGCTGTGGTTCCTTCACTGTCTTTATTTGCCGAGCAATGCATGCTCAGTACATTCTTTTCGAGCGGAAGGATATAGTTAAGAACAGTAAAAATTCCTTTTTTGATTTCACCCGTGTACCCGGAACCGGCGATCAGAATCATTTTGTGTTTAAAACTGATAACCGAAGCATTGTGCTGACGAATACCGCACTCGCAGGCATCCAGTTTCAGCCCGGAAGCAACAATCACCTGCCACTGCGGTTTGAACTCGCCCAGGGTTTCTTCAGAAGGCCGCAGGAACATATTATAGGCAAACAGCGCGTCTGTCGGCTTTTCAGCAATCACCCTTATGTTTACCCGAAAGGGGTCGTCTGCGCAGGCATAGCTGTCCCTTATCCAGATATCTTTATTCTCCAGGTAGGTATTGATCTTCCTGAAAATAATATCAAAAAATTCAGGCGCGAGGGGTTGATTGAATCCGTTCCAGTCTACCGTATTTTCAGTTTCATCATCCAGTACGAT
Source organism: Chitinophagales bacterium (assembly GCA_015654495.1). Taxonomy (GTDB): domain Bacteria; phylum Bacteroidota; class Bacteroidia; order Chitinophagales; family Chitinophagaceae; genus Pollutibacter. The sequence continues at coordinate 1,584 of JAATGW010000678.1, read as the reverse complement.
GAATTTGTCTTTCGGTGAACGACCGGTAAACTCACCGGTTTGAATCACCAGTGCACCCTGATCGTTATAAACAGCTTCACCGCGTTCAACTGCAGCGGCAGCAAGTTGTGCGGGGCTTTGCTGGTAATGAATCCGGTCTGAATTTCTCAGGCCGAATTGTAAGAATTTCTCTCTCGGAACCAATGGGTTGGCAGGAATCGTCATGCGCATATTATTTTGAAACGATCAACAAAATTAATTATTTGAATAATATCTAAAAATGCGGGAGTAATTGAGCAAAAATTGAATATTATTTGCTAATTCGATTAATGATAGAATATTACTGTCAAAAACTTACAGGTGTTAGTTTTGGCCGAAGGTTATTTGTCCGACCTTGAAAATCTTCAAAAAAAATTTTTTTTAAAGTTTTTTTTTGAACGTGAATCTCTGTGTTGAGAGAATATATGTATTGTAAGTTTTTTCTATTCATTGATTTCGTGATTTATTCCCCGGTTTCTATCCTTATTTTTAAATTTTTTTCAATTATGAAACAGTCTGTAACCAATTCCGCCATATTTATTGATAACCGGACGAAGTTTATCCGTCGCATGGAGAAAAACAGCATAGCCATTTTTAACAGCAACGATGAGTTTCCTGTGAACGGCGATGCGCTTTTTCCCTTCCGGCAGAACTCGGATTTATTCTGGCTAACTGGCATTATCCAGGAAGACAGCATGCTGGTTTTGTTCCCGTCAAATCCGGATCCGGAATTCCGTGAGATTCTTGTATTAGTCAGGCCAAATGAACTAAAAGAAAAATGGGATGGCAAAAGATTGCGGAAAGAGGAGGCGACCACCATTTCGGGAATCCGCACAATTGTATGGCTTGATAGTATTGATGCAATTCTGCAGACCTGGCTTCACCTTTCAGATATCATCTATCTCAATACAAACGAGAACGATCGCAAATCGAATCATGTGCCGGTGAGGGATTACCGTTATGCAGAGGAGATGCGCCGGAAATATCCCTTACATCAATACAGGCGATCGGCCAGGATTATGAAGGAGCTCAGGGCCATAAAATCAGCAGCGGAAATTGATGTTATCAGGGAGGCAATCCGCATCACAGAACTCACATTCAGGAGGATTCTGGGTTTTGTAAAACCGGGAGTCTGGGAAAATGAAATTGAGGCTGAGATCTATCATGAATTTATCAGGAACCGGTCAACAGGCCCGGGTTATACATCGATTATTGCAAGTGGTGACCGCGCGAGGACACTTCATTATATCGCCAATAATCAGCAATTCCTTAATGGTGAAATGATCCTGATGGATTTTGGCGCAGAATATGGAGGTTATAATGCCGATTTATCGCGAACCATACCGGTAAACGGAAAATTTACAAAAAGGCAGAAGCAGGTATATAATACCTGCCTTCATCTGCATAATTATGCCAAGTCATTATTAAAGCCGGGGATCAGTATTGTTGATTATACCGAGAAAGTTGGAATTGAGGCAAGTGCCCAGTTTTTAAAAATTGGATTGCTTCGTAAATCGGATCTTAAAAATGAAGACCTTGATAACCGTGCATACAGGAAGTATTTAT